>NZ_DATMBZ010000030.1:0-7590 GCF_035558935.1 Gaiella sp.
GGCGAGCACGAACCCGATCGCCCCGAGCAGTACCGTCCCGGCTCCTCCGAGCCCGCGCTCGAGCAGGATGATCGACGTGATGTCCGCGGTGCGTCCGGGATGCCGCCGCGACGTCTCGTAGACGCGCATCGCGTCGCCGCCGATCGAGGTCGGCAGCACCTGGCTCGCTGCGTACGAGACGAAGTAGGCCCGCGTCAGCCACGCGAACGTCTCGTCCATCCGCTGCGCGCGCATCAGCCACTGCCAGCGGAGCGCCATGGGCAACGCGGTGCCGATCATGATCGCGACGGCGAGGACGAACCACCACGGGTCCGCGTCGAGCAGCGTGTCGACGATCTCGTGGAGGTCGACCTTCCAGACGAGGTACGCGAGCGCGAGGCCCGTGACGAGGAGCGTGAGGCCGATGCGGACGGAGCGCTTCACGGAGCGAAACGCGCGTGAACGCGCCCGAGCGCGTCGATCGCGTCGGCGATGTCGTCGTCGGAGTGGGCCGGCGAGAGCGGCAGCGACAGCACCTGCTCGCCGGCGCGCTCGGCGACCGGCAGCGCCGGCTGCGACGGGTACCGCTCCCGGAACCACGTGAGGCGGTGCACCGGGAGGAAGTGGATGCTCGTCGCGATTCGCTCCTCCGCCAGAGCCCGCTGGTAGTCGTCCCGCGTCGCGCCCGCCCGTTCGGCGTCGATCCGTACCACGTACAGATGGAGCGCGTGCGTGTCGCGCGGGTCGCGCGCGAGCGGCTCGATCCCGTCGAGTCCGGCGGTGCCCTCGTCGTACAGCGCGAACTGACGAGCACGGATCTGCGCGTGGAGGTCGAGCTTGTCGAGCTGGACGAGCGCGATCGCCGCGAGCACGTCCGAGAGGTTCGCCTTGAAGCCCCACGTCGTCTGGTCGTACCGCGACCCGTCGCCACGTCGGGTGAGGCGCATCGCGCGGACGGCCTCCGCGACGTCGTCGCGGCTCGTCGCCACGAGTCCGCCCTCGCCCGCGGCGACGTTCTTCGTCGCGTAGAGGGAGAAGCACGTCGCATCGGACAAGCCGCCGAGCTTCCGGTCGCGGTAGCGGCTCTCGAGCGCGTGCGCCGCGTCGTCGACGACCGGCAGGCCGAGCGCGTGGATCGGGTCGAGGTCGCACGGTTGGCCCGCGAGGTGGACAGGGAGGATCGCCTTCGTCCGCTCCGTGACGAGACCCGGGACGAGCGCGGGATCGAGGTTCAGGTCGTCGTCGCGAACGTCGCAGAAGACGGGTGTCGCACCGGTGTGCTCGATCACGTTCCCCGTCGCGGGCCATGTGATCGGCGATGTGATCACCTCGTCGCCCGGCCCGACGTCGAGGGCGAGGAGCGCGAGGTGCATCGCCGCGGTCCCTGAGCTCACCGCCAGGACGTGTCGGGCCTCGAGGTACTCCGCCATCCGGTCCTCGAGCAGGGCGGCGCGCGGGCCGGTCGTGAGCCAGCCGGAGCGCAGCGTCTCGGCGACCGCCTCGACCTCCTCCTCGCCGATCGCGGGCGGCTGGAAGCCGAGGGGCGTGCTACGACGGGTCCGCATCGACCCGGAAGCGTACGGCGTCGGCCCCACGGCGTCCGCGCTCGAGCGCCTCCTCGCGATCACGACCCGTCACGAGGATCGCCCCCGCCCGGTCGGAGCCCCGGCGGAGCGGGCCGAAGACGTGGCCCGGCCGCCGGTAGACGCGGACCCACTCGACGCCGGGGATTGCCTCGACGTCGATCACCCCCTCGACCTCGAGGAGGCGCCCCTGCGGCGGGACGAGGAAGACGACGGCAGCGCCACTGGCCCCGGAGGGGCCCGTCCCCCGCGACGCATCGGTGTCGAGGGCCGGCAGCGTCGCGGGCGTCAGTCCCCGGTCGGGGACAGACCCCAACGCGAAGTCGATCGCCAGGGTATTCAGGTCGACACCGGTCGCGACCTCGCACAGCTCGGCGTCGTGCCCGCCGCCGAGCCGCGCCGCGACCTCGATGACGACCGGGCCGTCCGGCCCGATCCGCAGCTGGGTGTACGACGGCCCGTTCGCGATCCCGACCGCCTCGACAGCGGCCTTCGCCGCGGTGACGACCGCGCCGACGTCGTGCACGCATGGCCACACGTGCGCGAGCGCGACGCCGAAGGCCGGCGGCGCGGCGGTCATGCGGTCGGTGACGGTCAGCGGGACGAGCTCGCCGTCGACCGAGACGGCGTTCACGGTCACCTCCGGCCCCTCGACGTGCTCCTCGACGAGGACGGCGCCGCTCCGCGACTCTGCGATCGCCGCGTCGAGCGCGGCCTCGAGCTCGCCACGGTCTCGCACGAGCGTCAGGCCGCGCTGGCCCTGGCGGTCGGGCGCCTTGACGACGGCGGGGAGCCTCAGCGCGGGATCTCGCGCGTCGAGCGCCCTCGCGTGGGGCACGCCGGCCGCTGCGAACGCCTCGCGCTGACGCGCCTTCGACGTCGCGAGCGCGCCGGTCCGGCCGTCGATCGGGTGCGCGAGACCGATGCGCTCGGCGACCCGTGCCGCGATCCCAACCGGCCAATCGGCCCCGGGCGAGACGATCCCGTCGACGTCCCGCGCGCGGGCGAGCCGGTCGACGGCCTCCTCGTCCTCCGACGAGATCACCGCACGCTCGTCGGCGAAGACGAAGCCGGGCGCCTGCGGGTCGCGGTCGACCGCGATCACCTCGATGTCCTGCCGGCGGCGGGCGGCCTCGAGCAGCCCGAGCTGGGCGGGACCTGCGCCTAGGACGAGGAGACGCCGACGCGCCCGAGGACGCCCCGCCACCAGGCCTCGTTGTCGCGGTACCAGGCGACCGTGCGCTCGAGGCCGTCCTCGAAGCCGATCGACGCCCGCCAGCCGGTCAGCCGCTCGAGCTTGTCGGTCGAGCCGATGTGGCGGTCGACCTGGCCCGGCCGCTCGTCGACGTGGACGGTGCCGAGGCCTGGCTCGCCGACCGCCTCGAGTACGAGACGCGCGATCTCCGTCACGGAGATGTCGACGCCCGTCGCGACGTTGACCACCTCGCCCGCGACGCGCTCCAGCGGCGCGTCGATCAATGCCTCGATCGCGGAAGCCGTGTCGTCGACGTGGAGCCAGTCGCGGCTCGCGTGCCCGTCGCCGTGGATCGTCAGCGGCTCGCGGGCGAGGGCCTGGGTGACGAACCGTGGCACGACCTTCTCCGGGTGCTGGCGCGGCCCGTAGTTGTTGAACGGGCGCACGATCACGACCGGCAGGTCGTACGTCACCCGATAGCTGTACGCGAGACGGTCGCCGCCGGCCTTCGTCGCCGCGTAGGGGCTGCGCGGATTCAGAGGGTGCTCCTCGTCCATCGGGTCGCGCTCAGCGGTGCCGTACACCTCGCTCGACGACACGAGCAGGAAGCGCTCGACGGGTGTCTCGCGGATCGCGTCGAGCAGGATCTGCGTCCCCTCGACGTTCGTGGTCACGAACTCGGAGGCGCCCTCGCGGATCGACTTCTCGACGTGCGACTCGGCCGCCGCGTTGACGATCACGTCGACGCCGCCGACAACCTCGCCCACGAGCCCCGCGTCGCGGATGTCGCCGTGGACGAACTCGAGCCGCGGATGGCTCATCACGTCGGCGAGGTTCTCGAGATTGCCGGCGTACGTCAGGGCGTCGAGCGAGATGACGTCGTGATCCGTGTGCTCGAGCAGGTGGCGGATCAGGTTCGAGGGGATGAACCCGGCGCCGCCGGTGACGAGGACGCGCCTTGCCACGCTCAGATCTCCTTGTCGACGAGGTAGAGGGGACGGTGCTCCACGACGCGCTGGATTCTGCCGAGATGCTCGCCGACGAGGGCGAGGATGAAGCCCTGGACCCCGAGCACGGCGACGACGAGCGCGCCGAGGAGGAGCGGGCCGGGGAAGTTCGACTCGGTGATCCAGTAGACGGTCCCGTAGACGCCGAGCGCGAGCGACGCGAGCGTGCACACCGCCCCGAGCACGACACCGGCGGTCTGGATCGGCTGCGGCCAGAAGCCGGCGAGCACGTGGAGCGCGAGCCGCGTCAGACGAAGCGGCGAATAGCGCGAGGCGCCCTGACGCGGCGCGTGCGCGACGTCGACCTCGACGACCGACGCACCGCCCGAGAGGACGAGCGCCTTCGTGAACTTCTGGCGGCCGATCGCGCCGAGCATCGGCTCGACGGCGCTCCGCCGGTACGCGTTGAACGCGCAGCCGAAATCCGAGATCGCGACCCCGGTGAAGCGGCGCAGCATCCCGTTGATGAGTCGCGACGGGAGCGTCCGGCCCCACGAGTCGTGTCGCGCGGCGCGCCGGCCGCTCGCGACGTCGTACCCCGCCTCCACGGCCTCGACGAGCTTCGGCACGTCCTCGGGCGGGTTCTGGAGGTCGCCGTCCATCGTGACGACGACGTCGCCGCGCGCCCGTGAGAGGCCCGCGTGCATCGCGGGATGCTGACCGACGTTCCGCTTGAGGCGGACGGCCCGGATGCGGTCGTCGCCCGCGTGGAGTCGCTCGAGCGTCGCGAACGTCCCGTCGGTCGAGCCGTCGTCGACGTAGAGCACCTCGTACGACCGTCCGGACGCCTCGAGCGCGGCCGTCAGCCGCCGATGGAGCTCGTCGAGCGTGGCGCCCTCCTGGAACAGGGTGACGACGACCGAGAGCTCCGGGGCCGGGCCGGCGGCGACGTCGCCCTCGGGCGCGCTCAGGGTCTCCGGCCGGGCCATCGCCTCAGGGAGCGTACCCCGGTAGCGTGGCGCGGGTGGCATGGCGGCGCGGCGAGACGATCGTCCATCGCGAGGTGTGGCGCGGAGTGCCCTGGTGCGCCTCGCCGGTGGTCGTCGTCGAGGATCGCCCCGAGCTTCTCGTCACGTATCTCCCCGAAGAGGCGCCGTTCGCGTTCCCGCCGAGCGCGGACGGACGCCCGCATCCGTGGTCGGGTAAGCGCGCCTGGTCAGGGCACGGAGTGCTCACGCTGAGGCGTCCTGGCGAGGCGTACTCGGTCTGGCACGTCTGGGAAGGGCCCGAGCGCCGCTTCGCGGGCTGGTACCTCAACCTCGAAGAGCCTTTCCGGCGCACGTCGATCGGCTACGACACGCAGGACCTCGAGCTCGACGTCTGGATCCCGGTCGACGAGCCATGGCGCTTCAAGGACGAGGAGCTGCTCGCCGAGCGTGTGCTCGACGGCCGCTACACCGACGAGCAGGCCGCCGCCACACACGCGCTCGGTCGCACGATCGGCGCGATGCTCGATCGCGGCGAGCGCTGGTGGGAGGACGTGTGGTCCCGATTCGAACCGGACTCCGCGTGGCGGGCACCGTCGTTCCCGGACGGCTGGGAGGTCGCCGAGATCCCAGCGGCGCCGGCGCCCGCCGCCTACGTCGCGCTCGCCTGACGGCGAGCGCGACGCGGCGTGGCTCACGCAGGGTCGGCGAGCGGCTCCGCGACGGCGAGAGGCTCGCCGAGGCGGCGGACGCGCGGCGGCATCGCGAACGCGGCGATCGCGCCGAGGGCCACGACGCCCGCGCCGACGAGCACCGCGGCGTTCATGCCGTCCGAGAACGCCTGGGCCGATCCGTAGCCACCGACATGCGAGAACACCGCAGCGAGGACCGCGACGCCGAAGACACCGCCGAGCTCGCGGAGCGCGTTGTTGGCACCCGAGGCCTGACCCTCCTCGCTCGGCCGGACCGCCGAAAGGACGACGTTCGCGATCGGCGCGAAGAAGAGACCCATGCCGACACCCGCGAGGACGAACGGCGCGATCAGCGACGAGTAGGCGACGGCCGGCGTCGAGACGAGCCCGATCCACCCGAGCGCGACCGCCTGCAGCGTGAGCCCGGTGCCGACGATCAACCTCGGGCTGATCCGGTCGGAGAGCGCCCCGGCGACCGGGGCGATGAACATCGGAGCGATCGTCCACGGCAGGATCCGGAGCCCGCTCTGGAGCGGCGAGTAGCCCTGGATCGAGACGAAGAACTGGGCGAGCAGGAAGATCGAGCCGAACATCCCGAAGAACATCAGGAACGACGCGCCGTTCGCGAGCGCGAACGTGCGCGAGCGGAAGAACCGCATCGGCAGCATCGGCGCCGACGCCCTCAGCTCCCATGCGACGAACGCCGCGACGAGAACGGCGCCCAGGGTGAGCGAGCCGATGATCTCCGCGCTCGTCCATCCCTGACCGTTTCCGCGCACGAGGCCCCACACGATCCCGAACAGCCCCACGCTCGCGAGCGCGACGCCCGGGAGATCGAGCCGGCCGGCCGGGCCCCGGCTCTCCTCGAGCCGGCGCAGCGCGAGCGGGACGAGCAGGAGGCCGATCGGCGCGTTGAGCCAGAAGATCCACTGCCACGCCATGCCCTCGACGACCGCGCCGCCCACGAGTGGGCCGAAGGCGATCGCGAGACCACCGACGCCGCCCCAGGCCCCGAGCGCGAGACCGCGCTTCGCCGGCGGCACCGCGGCGCTCAACAGCGTGAGGGTGAGCGGCATCACGACCGCCCCGCCGAGCCCCTGTACCGCGCGGGCGACGTTGAGCGCCTCGACGTTGGGCGCAAGGGCGGCCGCGACCGACCCGAGCGTGAAGACGCCGAGGCCGAGAGCGAACATCCGACGCCGGCCGAATCGATCGCCGAGCGCGGCGCCGGTCAGCAGGAAGACGGCAAACGTGAGCGTGTACGCGTTGACCGTCCACTCGAGCTGCTCCAGCGACGCGCCGAGGTCGGCGCGGATCACAGGGAGAGCCGTCGTGACGACGAGGTTGTCGAGCGACACCATGAAGAGCGCGACCGACGTGATCGCGAACGTCCAGAGCGTCTTGTGTGTGGTCATGGACTTCTCCTTTAGGTCGTGATCAGTCACTCACATATAAGCCCGAAAAGAAAGGGCTCACTGGCTCTCTCCGCCCGCCGCCGCGAACGCCTCGGTGCCGATCGCGCCCTCGAGCAGGCGGCGGGCCCACGGCTCGCGACTGTTCCAGAGGTCCATCGCCGCGGCCACGTTGAGGAGCATTCCACCGGCGAACCAGCTCGCGACGGCCGTCTGGTCGAGGCCGGAGACGGTTTCGACGAAGAGGTGCAGCTTGCCGTAGCCGGCGCGCATCGCGTCGCGCACCTCGGGGTCGTCGCAGGCGGCATAGCCCTCCATCTGCGCCAGGAGCCGTGTCCGATCGGTCGTCACCATCGCGACGTACGCCTTGCCCATCGCCTCGAGCGCCTCCTCTCCCCGCTGCTCGCCGGCCGCCTGCCGGAAGAGCTCGAGCGTGTCGTCCATGCAGCGCTCGATCGTCGCGAGGAAGAGCTTCTTCTTGGTGCCGAAGAGGCGGAAGAGGTACGGCTGGGAGATCCCCGCGGCCTCGGCGATCTCCTCCGTCGACGTGCCGTGAAGGCCGCCGCGCGCAAATGCCCGGAGCGCGGCGGCGAGAACGGTCTCCCGACGCTCGCCTGCTGTTTGCCTGGTGGCCGAGCTCATATGTAAGTGATAGCTCACATACGAGCCCGAAAAGAAAGGGCTCACTGGCTCTCTCCGCCCGCCGCCGCGAACGCCTCGGTGCCGATCGCGCCCTCGAGCAGGCGGCGGGCCCACGGCTCGCGACTGTTCCAGAGGTCCATCGCCGCGGCCACGT
>NZ_DATMBZ010000031.1:0-17606 GCF_035558935.1 Gaiella sp.
ACGGCTCGTCGTCGATGGGATCCGTCTGCGGCTCGACGATGTCCCTGATGCACGCCGGCGTCCCGATCGCGGCGCCCGTCTCCGGGATCGCGATGGGCCTCGTGAAGGAGGGTGACGACTACGCCATCCTCACGGACATCCAGGGAGCCGAGGACCATCTGGGCGACATGGACTTCAAGGTCGCCGGCACCGAAGAGGGCGTCACGGCCCTCCAGATGGACATCAAGATCGCCGGTGTCACGCAGGACATCATGCGCTCTGCGCTCGAGCAGGCCAAGCGGGCGCGCTCGTTCATCCTCGACAGGATGCGCGAGACGATCTCCGAGCCGCGGGCAGAGCTCGCGGGGCATGCGCCGAGGATCCAGTCGATCCAGATCAACCCCGACTTCATCGGGATGGTCATCGGGAAGGGCGGCGAGACGATCCGCTCGCTCGAGGCCGACTACGACGTCCAGATCGACATCGAGGAGGACGGCACGATCCTCGTCTACGCGACCGAGGGCACGAAGGGCGACGCGGCGATCTCGGCCATCGCAGCGATGACGAAGGAGCCCGAGGTCGGGGACACGTACACCGGTCGCGTCGTCAAGACGACCGACTTCGGTGCGTTCGTCGAGCTGAAGAAGGGCACGGACGGCCTGCTCCACGTCTCGAACGTCGGCCCCGGCCGGGTCGCGCACATCGAGGACGTCATCTCCCGCGGCGACACGCTCGACGTCGTCGTCCAGGAGGTCGACAAGGAGCGCGGCCGGATCGGCCTCAAGCTGGTCGCGAAGCACGAGGACGGCGAGCTCGTCTCGCCCGACACGCTCGTCGAGCGGGCGAAGGACGCCCCGCCTCGCGAGCCGCGTCCTCCGCGTGAGGACCGCGGCCGCGGCGGCCGTGACCGCGGCCGCCGGCGGGACTAGCGAAGAGTCGTGGGAGGGCGGCGAACGCCGCCCTCCCAGCGATCAGCGCCTCACACGCGCGCTCGCGCTGTTGTCGGCGGTGTTCGGGTCGGGGGTCGCGCTCGACACGCTCGCCGTGTTCGTGATCCAGCCGGATCCCTTCCCCGTGACCGTCGTCGTGACCGTGAACGGCACGCTCGCGCCCGCCGCGAGCGACGGCGCGGTGCAGCGCACCGTCCGTGTCGCACCGTCGTAGGCGCAGCCGCTCGACGAGACGTAAGCGAGCCGAGACGGCAGGACGTCCGTGACGACCACGTTCGTGGCTGACAGGGGCCCGGCGTTCGTCGCCGTCAGCGTCCACGTCGCCGTGGAGCCACTGAGCCCGCCCGTCGTCTTCGTGAGCCTGAGGTCTGCACCGGCGACCCGGTAGGTCGCGGTGTACGTCGCGGAGGCGCTCGCGATCACGTCATGGGCGATCGCACCGCCGTCCGACCACGACGCGAACTCGTACGAGCCCTGCGGGGACGGCGCGCTGATCGAGTTGCGCGACCCCTCGATCACCGTCCTCGTGAACGGTGTCTGACTGCTCGACGGCCCGACGGTCAGCTGGAGGCCGGTGGGCGAGCTCGCGAAGGTCAACGTCACCGTCCGCGGGTCGAGCCGCAGCGTCTTCGTGTCGGTGAGGCCGCCCGCGTCCGTCGCCGTGAGCCGGAGCTCGAGGTACGACGGGTATTCGTGGTCCGGCGTCGTGAACGACCCGGTGGCAGCACCCGACCAGGTCTGGATCTGGTGCGTGTGGCAGTTCGACGGGCAGTGCTGCACGACGAGCTCCCACTGCAGCGCAGCGGCGCCGAGGCCTCCCTGCTGCGGGTCGCTCGCGCTCCCCGAGAACGAGATCGTGTCTCCGACCTTCCACGTCGTCCCGGCAGTCGGCGTGAGGATCGTCGCCGTGGGCGGCGTGTTGTTCGCGGTGATCGCGATCGGCGAGCTCACCGTGCTCGCTCCCTGCGGGTCGCTCACGCGCAACCGCACCGCGTAGCTTCCCGGCTGGGAGTAGGTGAACGTCGGCTTCGCCGCGGTCGAGTCGTCGAACTGACCGTCGCCGTCGAGATCCCACGCGTACGTCAGCGCCTGGCCCTCGGGGTCGCTCGAGCCACTTCCGTCGAAGGCGACCTGGAGAGGCGCAGCTCCGTTCGTGGGCGTTGCCGACGCCGTTGCGACGGGCGGCTGGTTCGTCGCGAAGTACGCGACCCGCCGGATCGTGCCTCCGTCGAAGTCGGCGTAGTAGAGCGCGCCGTCCGGGCCGACCTGCAGGTCGACAGGGTTCGCAGCCGGCGCGAGGAACGTTGCCCGCGCGCTCGGGTTCGGAAGCCCGTTGCCGCCTGCGGGCATGACCCAGATGCAATCCCTCGAGTAGTCGGCGAAGAAGAGTGCGCCGTCGTACGTGTCGGGGAAGGGACCGCCGGCGTAGAAGGCGAGGCCGGCGATGGACGAGCTCCCGGTCGCACACGTCTCGCCGGCGACCACCTGTGCGCCGTGGTTGTAGGTGTAGTACGGCGCGACGACGGCGCTCGAGCCCTCGGCGTAGAGGTTCTCGCAGATGCTCACGTTGAGGCCGTCGTAGCCCGACTGGCGCAGGCTGACTCCGTTCGGGTCGGCTCCCTCGTAGCAGGGCCAGCCGAAGTTCGCGACGCTCGAGATGTCCGCGACCCGGTCGATCTCCTCCCAGGTGTTCCAGCCGACGTCTCCGGCCCACACCTCGCTCGTCCCGGGGCGCACCGTGATGCGAAACGGATTGCGCAGGCCGTGCGCGATGATTCGCCGCGCGTTTTGATCCGAGCTTGCGGACAGCGGGTTGTCGGGCAACGCCGCACCCGTCGCGGGATCGAGGCGCAGGATGGCGCCGTCGAGCGACGTCTGATCGGCGGGCGTGCGGAGATCCTGGCTGCGCAGCGCGCCCCCCTCGGCCGTCGGCGGCGTCAGCGTCGCGCCGACGCCTCCGGGCGGGTCGCCGCACGGATTCAGCGGCGTGCCGTCCTGCCCGTAATCGGCGAAGTTGAAGCTCGCGCCGTCGCCGCCCGAGACGTACAGAGCGCCGTCGGCCCCGAACGCGAGCGAGCCGACCGAGTGGCTCGGATACTGCTGGCACCAGTCGGTCAGCAAGACCTGCTCGGGGCCGCTCATCGTGTTGCCGCTGGCCGTGAGTCGCGCGAGGCGCCCCGTGACGACGCAGCCGTCCGCAGTTGCACCCGGTGGAGTCGGGCACGGATCCGAGTAGACGCCGCTCGTGCCCCACCGCGGCGCCGAGCCGCCGGGCTCCGCGTCGTAGGTGTAGAGCACGTAGACGTAGGGGCTCGCGGGAAAGTTCGGGTCGAGCACCATCCCGAGCAGGCCGCGGTCCCAGAAGTTGTGGACCTGGCCGTTGAGGTCGGCGAAGACCGTCGGTGTCGTGTCCGAGAGGCTGTCGAAGACCTTGATGACGCCTCGCTTCTCCGCCACGAACACGCGGCCGTCCGACGCGAATTCGATCGCCGTCGGGTTCGTCAGGCCGCTATAGACCGTCGACTCCTGAAACCCGCTCGGCAGTGCGCCCGAGCCGGAGCCCACGAGCATTGCGAACACGGCGGCCACGGCCGCCACGATGAGAATCGACCGCCGCGCCCCGCGCGGTCGACGTCGCCGCAGAATCATCTTCTCCCACCCTCCGTTAGAGAGGGTCTGTTTGTAACCGGACACACAAGGCGCGTCAAGGGCCGCCGGCAGCGGTGTCATCGAGATCGGCGGCCCTCCCAGACGGGGGGCGCGGGTCGTCAGATCGGCTCGGTGAGGAGCGCGGACGCCGCGAAATCGGCGCCGACAAGATGCAGGCGGTACGCCTCTGCCACGGCCTGTGCACGACTGTGGACACCAAGCTTCGACAGGATGTGCTGGATGTGCGTGCCGACGGTCTTCGGGCTCACCACGAGGTGCTGCGCGATCTCCAGCTGACCGAGGCCGCGCGATAGCAGCGCGAGGATCTCCAGCTCGCGCGGGCTCAGGCTGACCTCGGCGTTCCCCCCGTACTCGTTTCCGGTCGTGCTCGACTTCGTTGCACGGCTCAGGGATCTTCGGACCCGTGCCAGCAACTCACCCTCGTCGAACGGCTTCGAGAGGTAGTCGTCGGCTCCGAGGAGCAGGCCGGCGACGTGGTCGAGCGGGGCCGTGCGCTCGGCCGAGACGAGGATCACCGGCAGCTCCTCGTCGTACGCGGCATGGAGGTCGTGGAGGAGCTCGAACCCGCTCGTCGGCCCGGTCAGCTCGACCTCGACGATCGCGAGCACGGGCGGTTCCTCGTCGAGCCGCGCCAGCACAGACTCGGCATTCTCGGCTACGCGGGCGAGGTAACCGAGTCGCGCGACGACCGAGACCGCTGCCGTGCGAGTTGCGTCGTCGTGGTCGACAACCAGGATCGTGCCGCGACTCGCCATCTTTCTCCTCCGAGCGTCCCCCGACGTCATGGTGCGCCCGAATCCCCACGAAATCAAGCGTCGGCCGTAGGGCAGGGCCAGCACGTCGATTACGGCCGTCGCCGCTAGCCACTCGTCCGGCCGCGGCTCAACCTTCTTGTGGGTTGCGGAGGATGGCGTCGAGCGGCCCGCAGGGGCGCCGAGGCCGTCGGGAGGCACGAGGCCTCGGCCGCACGACAGGGTGGGAGGAGAGATGACAGAACGAGTTCTCGGGCCGAGCGGGAGCAAGCGTCGAAAGACACGCTTGCTCATCATCACGGCCCTCCTGGGGACGGTCTTCGCCGTCCTGTTCGTTACGGCGTCGACCGCGACGCTGTCCGGGGGAAGCACGTTCGAGAGCGGCGACGGGGACCTCGCTCCCAACACGAGCACCCCGCCTGCCGCGCACGACTGGAACGCTCCCGTGGAGCCGATCGCGTGCCCGAGCACCATTCCGGGCGCGGGAACGAACTGCGGGCTCGACCTGGTCAAGGACCAGACGGACAACTCCCTGGGCCAGGGGGCGAAAGAGGACGACCCGGCGCCGACGGTGGTGTCCGGCCAGATTCCGCCGAGCAAGGACGATCTGAGTCGCTTCTACGTCAACAAGGAGAGGGCGGGAGGCAACGACTACCTGTATCTCGCGTGGGAGCGCTCGAACCTGCTCGGCTCGGCCCACATGGACTTCGAGTTCAACCAGGACTCGACGCTCAGCGCGAACGGCGTCACGCCGGTGCGGACCGCCGGAGACCTGTTGATCGACTTCGACTTCGGCGGCAGCGGCGTGCCGGTGCTGCAGAAGCACACGTGGATCACGACCGGGAACGCGGCCACCGCCTGCGAGGCGAGCAACACGCTGCCCTGTTGGGACAAGGCCGTCACTCTCGGCAGCTCCGCCGAGGCGCAGGTCAACAGCGCCCCGGTCACCGACACGAATCCGCCCGGTGCCCCGCGGACGCTGGACGGCAACACGAAGAACGGGATCAACTCGACGTTCGGCGAGGCCGGCATCAACCTCACGGCCTCCGGCATCTTCTCGCCCGGCGTCTGCAAGCACTTCGGCTCGGCCTATCTGAAGAGCCGCTCCTCGGGCAACTCCTTCAGCTCCGAGCTGAAGGACTTCATCGCCCCGATCGCCGTGAACATCTCGAACTGCGGAACGCTGATCGTCAAGAAGGTGACGATCCCGTCGCCCGACCCGACGGACACCTCGTTCTCGTTCACGGTGAACGGGGCCAACCCGCCCAACACCATCCTGCCGAAGACGTTCGGCCTGAAGAACGGCGGCAGCGAGAGCACCACGGTGTTCGCCGGCACCTTCAGCGCCGCGGAGTCGGTTCCGACAGGCTGGACGCTCGTGGCGGCGAGCACGAGCTGCGACAACAACAGCGGCACGCTCAGCGGAAGCACGATCAGCGGCATCTCCGTCGGAGCTGACGAGGTCGTGACCTGCACGTTCACCAACCAGCTGCAGCGAGGTGCGATCAAGATCACGAAGACCTCGACGAAGGGCAACACACCGCTCGCCGGGGCAACGTTCGAGATCAAGAACTCCGGTGGCACGGTCGTGGGGACGCCGACCAGCGGTGCGGACGGAACCGCATGCGTCGACAACCTGCCGCTCGGAACCTACGGCGTAAAGGAGACGGCGACCCCGACCGGGTACAAGATCGACGACGCGACGAGTCATTCGGTCTCCATCACACAGGCTGGTACCTGCACCACCGGGGTACAGGCCACGACGTCGTTCACCGATACGCCGCTCTCCGAGATCGAGGTCAAGTTCACCTCGCTCGCCGGCAGCGGCGTGACGAAGGCGAGCATCGTGTGCGCCAACGGAGGGACGGTCGCCGCCGTGTCCGAGAACGGGAACGCCGACCCGGCCCTGGACGACACCGACGAGACGTTCACGAGTCTCACGCCGGGCACGTACACCTGCACGGTGGTGGTCGATCCGTAGCGAGGCGTCGAAGCCACGGAGTGTGTCTTCCCGCTGCGGGCATGCGAAGGGAGGGGCCGGATCAGCCGGCCTCTCCCTTCACTCTCGATGCGGTCCGCGGACGGTCAGCCGACCGTGAACGTCGTCGTCATGACGCTGACGTTCCCCATCCAGTCGGTGGACGTGAAGGTCGCGCTGTGCTGCCCGCGACTCGTCGACCAGCTGTAGTTGAGCTGGCAGGCGTACGAGACGCCGGCGCACGTCGTCGCCGTCTTGGACACGCCGTCGATGGACAGGGCGATCGTCTTGACCGCGTGGTCGTCGTTCGACGAGACGGCGACGTTGTAGGAGCGGCCGCTGACCGTCGCTCCGTCGCTCGGGCTCGGCCAGTACAGCGTCGGCGCCGCCGTATCCGAGGAGTAGACCTTGTAGTAGCTCGTGAACGATGCTGCGGGAGGTGACCCCGCTCGCTGCACGGTGACCGTCAGCGGGTAGTCGCCGTCGGCGATCGCCGCCGGTGAGGTGACCGTCGCCCAGAGGTAGCCGGACGCCGCCGACTTCAGGCTGATCGTGTTCGCCGGCATCGAGACCGAGAACCCACCCGGCGCCGTGACGCTGACGACGAAGTTGGTCGAGGCGCAGCCGACGTCGTAGTTCACGACCTGGATCCCGTATGTGAGGCCCTGCGCAGGCAGGCCGAACGAGCCCGTCTGTCCCCACGCCCAGGTGTTGTCGACCTTGACATACGGAGCCTTCGGGGTGCAGCCTCCCTTGCTCCCGCCACGCCCTCCGCCTGCAAGAGCACCGGGGACGAGGGCAAGCGCGAGCACGCCGACGCCCACGACGACCAAGCCTGCGACCGATGTTCGTCTCACGACGTCGCTCCTGACCATCGCGCGGGCAGATCTCTGGTGCGCCCGCTGTTGCGGCAGAGATCGGCAGACGGCCAGAGTCGAGGACCCCCGAAGGGGTGAAGACGTGTCCGGTACCCCTGAGTCGAGTGACGGCGGAGCCTTCCGGGACGCGAGGATACGATCCGCGCCGTGCCGGACCCCGAGATCACGACGCTCGCCGGGGGCGAGCGGGTCGCGACCGAGCCGCTGCGCGGCGTGCGGTCGGTGGCGCTCGGGCTCTGGATCGGCACCGGGTCGCGCGACGAGCCGAGCTCGCGCGCCGGCGTCTCGCACTTCATCGAGCACCTGCTGTTCAAGGGCTCTTCGCGCTACAGCGCCCGCGACATCGCGGAGCTGTTCGACGCGCTCGGCGGAGAGCTCAACGCGGCGACGTCGCGGGAGACCACCGTCGTCTATGCGCGCGTTCCCGACGACCGGGTCGAGCAGGCCCTCGACGTGATGACCGACATGGTCTTCGCGCCCGCGTTCGCGGACGTCGACAGCGAGCGCGAGGTCGTGCTCGAAGAGATCGCGATGGTCGACGACAACCCGCAGGACCTCGTCCACGACCTCGCGGCCGAGGCCGTCTTCGGGACGCACCCGCTCGGACGTCCCGTGATCGGCCGTGCGGAGGTCATCGCGGGCGTGTCGCCGCGCGCGCTCCGCAGCTACCACGGCGGGGCGTACGTCGGGCCGAACGTCGTGCTCGCGGCGTCCGGGCGCATCTCCCACGACCGCCTCGTCGCGATGCTCGAGGCCAGGCGCCCGGCCTCGAACGGTGATTCACTCGTCCGGCGCTCGCTGCTGCGACGGGTGCCCGCCCCGGGCTACCGGTTCCTGCGCCGTCGCACCGAGCAGTACCACGTCGTGCTGGCCGGTCCCGGCATCCCACGCGACGACGAGCGGCGCTACGCCGTCTCCCTCCTCGACGCGATCCTCGGCGGGTCTGCCTCCTCGCGCCTGTTCCAGGAGATCCGCGAGATCCGCGGGATGGCGTACAGCGTGTACACGTACGGCTCGCAGTACGCGGAGACGGGCCAGATCGGGATCTACGTCGGCACGCGTGAGGACAACCTCGACGAGTGCCTCACCGTGACGGCCGCCGAGCTCCGTGACATCGCCGGCGGCGGCCTGCGGCCCGGAGAGCTCGAGCGGGCGAAGGAGAACCTCAAGGGGCGCCTGCTGCTGTCGCTCGAGAGCACGTCGAGCCGGATGACGCGTCTCGGGAAGGCGCTCGTGACGGACGCGGAGCTCGTCTCCGCCGACGAGACGATCCGGCGCGTGATGGCCGTGACCGAGGAGGACGTGACCAACGCCGCCGCGACCCTGTTCGCCCCCGAGCGCCTGTCGGCCGCGGGGATCGGCCCGAAGGAGACGCGCTTTCGCGCGGCGGTCGCGCGCGTCAACCCGGTGCTGGGCGAGCGGTCGTGAGGGTCGCGCTCTTCGGCGCGGCCGGGAAGGTGGGGACGGCTCTCGGCCCTGCGCTCGAGGCCGCCGGCCACGAGGTCGTCGACGGCCGTGCGCTTGGGCCCGAAGGCTGCGACGTCGCGGTCGACTTCACCCGCCCCGACGCCGTCCTCGAAAACGCCGGGCGGTGCCTCTCGGCGAGGGTCCCCCTCGTCGTCGGGACGACGGGGTTCGACCTCGAGGGGCTCCGCCACGCGGCGGAGACGGCAGGCGTCCCGTGCTTCTACGCGCCCAACTTCGCGCTTGGCGCCGTCCTGATGATGCGGTTCGCCGAGGCGGCGTCGGAGCTCCTGCCGCGCGCGGAGATCGTCGAGCTGCACGCCGAGACGAAGCTCGACGCGCCGTCCGGCACGGCGAAGGCGACGGCCGAGCGGATGGGCGGGTCGGTCCCGATTCACTCCGTTCGCCTCCCGGGCCTCGTTGCCCACCAGGAGGTCGTCTTCGGCGCAACCGGCGAGACGCTCACGATCAGGCACGACACGACCTCGCGCGCGGCGTTCGTGCAGGGCGTGTTGCGGGCGGTCGAGGCCGTGCGTGGGCTTCCGCCGGGCCTGACGGTCGGCCTCGACCGCCTGTTGTAGGGCTACCGGGCCCGAAGCGCGGCGAGGAGCTCCTGATGGCGGCGCTCCTCGTCCGGAACCTCCTCCTCGCCGGGCTTGACGAACCGCGCGGTCAGCGCGTTCATCGGCTTGACGATGAAGAAGAAGACGGCCGCCGCGGTTGCGACGAACGTGATCGCGTCGGTGATGAAGGCGCCGTAGCGGAACACGGCGTCGTTGATCGTGAAGGTGAGGTTCGAGAAATCGGGCTTGCCGATGATCATCGCGACGATCGGCATCACCAGGTTGTTCACGAACGAGTTGACGAGGGCGCCGAAAGCGACACCCAGGACGAACGCGACCGCGAGCTCGACGATGTTCCCTCTCAGCAGGAAGTCCTTGAACTCCTTGAGCATCGCGTCTCCCTTCTCTCGTGGGCCGAGTCCCGCGGAATACTGACCCGAACCGCCGGCGTCTACAATCCGGAACCGTGCTGGGCGAGGTTCTGACCGCGGTCGTGACGCCGTTTCGCGAGGACGGCTCGGTCGACGTCGAGTCCTTCCGCGCGCTGTGCGGCTTCCTGCTCGACAACGGCTCCGACGGCATCGTCGTCACCGGGACAACCGGTGAGGCGCCGACCCTTTCCGACGCCGAGCGCATGGCGCTCTACGAGGCCGCAGTCGACGTCGCTGCGGGCCGTGGCACCGTCGTCGCAGGCACCGGAACCAACGCGACGGCGCACTCGGTCCACCTGACGGAGCAGGCGCACGAGCTCGGCGTCGACGGCTTCCTCGTCGTGACGCCGTACTACAACAAGCCTCCTCAGCGGGGCATCGTGGCGCACGTCGAGGCGATCGCCGCGGTGACCGACAGGCCCGTCGTCTTCTACGACATCCCGTCGCGGGTCGTCGTCGACGCCGAGCCGGGGACGATCGCCCGCCTCGCCGAGATCGACAACGTCCGGGCGGTCAAGCAGGCGAAGCCGAGCATCGACGCCGCCCGCCATGTCGTCGCGTGTGGCCTCGATCTCTACGCGGGGGACGACGACCTGATCCTCCCCTTCCTGGAGGTCGGCGCGGTCGGCGGCATCTGCGTCCACACGCACGTCGTGGGAACGCAGGTCAAGGAGCTGATCGCGAGCTATCGCGCCGGTGAGGTCGAGCGGGCACACGCGCTCGACGAGGAGCTGCGTCCCTCGATCGAGCTCCTTCGCGTCCAGACGAACCCGATCGCGATCAAGAAGGCGCTTCAGCTGCTGGGTCACGAGGTCGGCGGGCTGCGTCTGCCGCTCGTCGAGGCCGACGAGGCGGAGACGGCGCAGATCCGGGACTGCCTCGAGCGGCTCGGGCTCGTCGGCGCGCTCGCCTAGTGCGCGCGTCCGCGCTCAACCTCCTCGCAGCCCTCGGCGGCGCGTCCACCGAGGTGCCGGCGCTCGAGGCCGCAGGGCTCGCGATGCCGGGGCTGACCGGTGTCGAGCGGGGGCGTGGCCCCTGGGACGTCCTGACGACTGCGGACGCGCCGGAGCTCCCCGGCTCCGAGCTGACGTTCGTCGCGCTTCCCGACGGCACCCTCGTGGTGGACGCGGACGTGCCGGACGGAAGCGTCTCCCCGCTCGCCGATGCGCTCGAGCAGGAGCTCGGGCCACCGTACGAGGCCGCCGCGGTCCGGAGCGAGAGTGGAACGTGGACCGTCGCGGCGCACGCTGTGCTCGTCGCTCCCGCAGGCCCGGCGGACGCCGACACGGCCGAGCTCGCCCGTGTCGACGGCGTCGTCACCGCCAGGCTCGACGACTCCGAGATCGACGCGCACACGGCGCCGCCCGGCCTCGTCGCCTTGCTCGACGGCGTGGACGGCGACGCGGCGCTCACGGCCGAACGGCTCGACGAGACCACGTGGGTGGCGCAGCGCTGGGCGCTCTGAACGATCGGCTCGCCGCTATCGCCGTCGAGCACCGCCCGTAGACTCCGGACCGTGGGAGAAGCGCTACGCATCGTGCCGCTCGGCGGCCTCGGCGAGGTCGGAAAGAACATGACCGTGTTCGAGCTCGCCGGGGAGCGGATCGTCGTCGATGCGGGCCTTGCGTTTCCGCGCGACGAGCACTTCGGCGTCGACCTCGTGCTGCCAGATTTCTCGTACCTGCGCGATCGCCCCGTCCGTGCCGTCGTGCTCACCCACGCGCACGAGGACCACGTGGGCGCGCTGCCGTACGTGCTTCGCGAGGTCGAGGTGCAGGAAGTCATCGCGACGCGCCTCACGCTCGGCCTCGTCAAGTCGAAGCTCGACGAGCATGGCCTCGCAGCGGCGAGCGAGCTGACCGAGGCCGAGCCCGGCGGCGCCCCCGTGCAGCTGGGGCCGTTTCGGCTCGAGTTCGTGCGGATGGCGCACTCGGTTCCCGACTCGATGGCCGTCGTCATCGAGACCGAAGCGGGCCGCGTCCTGCACACCGGCGACTGGAAGCTCGATCACACTCCCGTCGACGGCCTCAAGACCGACGTCGGGGCGCTCGCGGAGCTCGGGAACCGCGGCATCGACCTCCTACTCGGCGACTCGACGAACGCGGAGCGCCCGGGAATGACGGGCTCCGAGCGCCTCGTCGGCGAGGCGTTTCGCCAGCTCATCCCGCTCAGGACCGGGCGGATCGTCGTCGCGTCCTTCGCGTCGAACATCCACCGGGTGCAGCAGGCCGCCGAGGTGGCCATCGCCAACGGTCGCAAGGTGGCCGTGGTCGGCCGCTCGATGCGGAAGAACATGAACATCGCCCGCAGCCTCGGCTACGTCGACCTCCCGGACGACGCGATCGTCTCGCCCAAGGAGGCGATGGACCTCCCGCGCGACGAGGTGCTCGTCCTCTGCACGGGCAGCCAGGGCGAGCCGATGTCGGCGCTGACGCGCATCGCCTACGGCGACCACCAGAACGTCGAGGTCGAGCGGGGCGACACGGTGATCATCTCCGCCAAGCCCGTCCCCGGAAACGAGCTTCGCGTCCACGACTCGATCAATCGCCTCTCGCGGCTCGGAGCGGAGGTGCTGCACCAGGAGATTGCGCCCGTGCACGTCTCGGGCCACGCGTGCTCGGAGGAGCTCCGAACGCTGCTCTCGCTCGTCCGCCCGAAGGCCGTCATGCCGATCCACGGCGAGTACCGCATGCTGGCGGCGCACGCCCGCCTCGCGCTGGACGCGGGCGTGCGGGACGAGAACATCCTCCTCGCCGAGAACGGCTCCGTCGTCGAGCTCACGCGCGACGGCGCACAGATCGTCGACCACGTCGAAGCGGGCGTCACGTTCGTCGACGGGCTCGGCGTCGGCGACGTGGAGGACGTCGCGCTCCGCGACCGGCGGCGGCTCTCGGAGGACGGCGTCCTGATCGTCGTCACGACGGTCGCGCTCACCGACGGGAGCGCGGGCGAGATCGCGCCCGCCGAGCTGATCGCGCGCGGAGTGGGGGAGGACGAGGAGCTGATCGGTGAGCTCCGCGACGAGGCCGACCGGATCGTCCGCGAACTGGCCGGGAACGGCGTCACCGAGATCAAGCTCCTTCAGGAGCACATCCACGACGGAATCGGCCAGATCGTCTACGAGCGGACCAGGCGCCGCCCGATGATCCTTCCCGTGGTGATCGAGGTCTGATGGCCCCGGGAGGCTGGCCGGATGTCCTCGAGGCGCACGGCCGGACGCCGTCCACCGTCCGTCGGCTCGTCGCGCAGCTGCGGGCGTGCGAGGCCGCCGCGATCGCTTTCTGCCGGCTGCTGGAGCGCTGGGGAAAAGGTGATGCGGTGCCCGCGACGGCCGGTGCCCGGCAGGCCGCGTTCCGACACGCGGCAGACCGGGTGGAGACCGCGCTGGCAGGGCTCGAGGCGCCCTTGTCCGCCTACCTCGTCGAGCTCGAGCCCGACCACGCGGAAGGAAGATCGTGGTACGCCGGTCCCGGGGCGGCCGAGCTCGTCGACTGGCGACCGGTTCTCGACCGAGCGGGCGTGAGTGCATGCCCGAACCGGACGGCGGCCGTCTACCTCGAGCTCGCGGTCCTCGTGCGGGCGCTCCAGGGGCTCGAGGACGCCGCGCGACTCGACGCGGCGCCGGACCGCTCGTCGCTCTGGGCGGGCCTGTTCGACCTTCGCGACACGCTCCTCGGCGCCACGGTCGACGACCTGCGCGCGCTGGCCGCATGACGGGCCTCAGGCCTCCGGTGCCCGACTTCGGTCGGGCTCCTCCTTCGCGTTGCCCGCGCTCTGCGATGGTGTCGGACTGAAGTCCGACACCGGTCGAGATGCCGCCCAGGATCGTCGTCGTCGGCTCGGTCAACCTCGACCTCGTCGTGCGCGTCGCGCGGCTGCCGGAGCCCGGCGAGACGGTCGGAGGCGGCACGTTCGCACGCGTACCGGGCGGAAAGGGCGCGAACCAGGCCGTCGCCTGCGCCCGGCTCGGGGCCGAGGTGACGATGGTCGGCGCCGTCGGCCGGGACCCGTTCGCGGACGAGGCGCTCGCCGGCCTGCGGGAGGCGGGTGTGACGCTCGAGCTCGAGGCGAGCGACGAGCCGACCGGCGTGGCCGTCATCCAGGTCGATGACGAGGGAGAGACGACGATCTCCGTCGCCTCCGGTGCCAACGCGATGGTCGCAGTCGCGGCGCTCCCGTCTCACGACGCTGTGCTCTGCCAGCTCGAGGTGCCCGACGAGGCAGTCCTCGCCGCATGGGAGGCGTGCACGGGCCTGTTCTGCCTCAACGCCGCACCGGCCCGGCCGATCGCCCTCGACGCCGATCTCACGGTCGTCAACCGCCTCGAGCTGGAGACGCTCGTCCGCCGCGACGGCCTCGTCGCGCTGACCCTCGGGTCGGAGGGCGCAGTGCTCCTCGACGACGGCGAGGAGCTCGCGCGTGCCACGCCGCCGGCGGTCGACGCGGTCGACGGGACCGCGGCTGGCGACGCGTTTACCGCATGCCTGCTCGTCTCGCTGCTCGAGGGCCGTCCGGAGGACGTGGCGCTGCGCCGCGCCTGCGCGGCGGGGGCGCTAGCGGCGTCACGCTTCGGCGCCCAGCCGTCGCTTCCCACCGCTGACGAGGTCGACACGATCCTCGCTCGGGGATAATCGCCGGGATGGCGACGCCGATCATCCTCGACTGCGACCCCGGCCACGACGACGCGATCGCGCTGCTGCTCGCGCTGGGTAGTCCCGAGCTCGAGCTCCTCGGCGTCACGACGACCTACGGCAATCAGACACTCGAGAAGACCACCGCGAACGCGCTCCGCGTGCTCGAGCTCGCCGGGCGACCCGAGGTGCCGGTCGCCGCGGGTGCCGCCGCTCCGCTCGAGCGGGAGCTCGTCGTCGCCGCCCACGTCCACGGCGAGAGCGGTCTCGACGGGCCGACGCTTCCGGCGCCGAGCGCGGAGCCGTTCTCGACGGACGCCGTCGAGTGGATGGCGGGGGCGGTCGCCGACGCGCCCGGCCCTGTCACGCTCGTGCCGACGGGGCCGCTGACGAACGTCGCGCGCTACCTGACCGAGCACGGGACGGACGGGATCGAGCGCATCGTGCTGATGGGCGGCGCGATCGCCGAGGGGAACATGACGCCGGCGGCCGAGTTCAACATCTGGGCCGATCCCGAGGCGGCGCAGGCCGTCTTGCACGCCGACCTCGACGTGACGATGATCGGGCTCGACGTCACCCACAAGGCCGTGACAGGCCCTGACGTCCAACGCCGGTTGCGTGACGCCGGCTCGATCGGAGTCTTCGTCGCGGAGCTGGTGGAGTTCTTCACCGTGTACCACCGGCAGACGTACGGCTGGGAGGGAGCGCCGATCCACGACGCCGTGGCCGTCGCACACGTTCTGCGGCCGGAGCTCGTCGAGACGAAGCTGCGGAACGTGGAGGTCGAGCTCGAATCGGACCTCTGCCGCGGACGGACCGTGGTCGATCTCTGGCAGCGCACCGACCGCCCCGCGAACGCCCACGTCGGCGTCGATCTCGACAGCGACGCCTTCTTCGACCTGCTCGTCGAGCGAATCGGACGCCTCTAGACCGCCAAGCAGGATTCGGCGGGAGCCGAATCCTGCGGCTTGATCTCCGCCTGCGGCGGGGCACGCCTGAAGGCGCCCCCTTCGCGGTCGAACAACCTGACCGCCGAACACGGTAGGTTCGCGTCATGGCCGACGTGCTGGTTTTCGTCGAGGTGCCGTCCGGATCGCGGAACAAGTACGAGGTCGACGCCGAGACCGGCCACATCGTCCTCGACCGGCGCCTCTTCACCTCGATGAGCTACCCGGCGGACTACGGGTTCGTCGAGGGCACCCTGGGCGAGGACGGCGACCCGCTCGACGCGCTCTGCCTCGTGAGCGAGCCCACGTTCCCGGGCTGCCGCATCCCGGCGCGGGTCGTGGGGGTCTTCCACATGACCGACGCGAAGGGGCCGGACGAGAAGATCCTCTGCGTCCCGCTCAAGGATCCGGCCTGGATGCGCGTGCACGACGTCCACGACATCCCGCCCGAGCTCCGAAACGAGATCGAGCACTTCTTCCAGGTCTACAAGGACCTCGAGGCCGAGAAGGTCGAGACGCGCGGGTTCGGCAACCGCGCGGAGGCCGAGACGGTCGTGGACGAGGCGCGGGAGCGAGCGGTCCGGAGTTCCTAGCCGGGGGCGCGGTAGGCGATCACCTCGACGCGCTCGAGCGTGACCATCCCTTCGCTCACCATCTCGTCGAGGAGTGGGAGCACCCGGTCGACGTTCTCGGCCGTGTCGACGATCTCGACGACGACGGGGAGATCCTCGCTGAGTCGGAGGATCCGCGACGAGTGGATCCGTGAGTGGGCGCCGAAGCCCTCGATCCCGCGTAGGACCGTGGCGCCGGCGAGCCCTTCCTCCCGCACGCGCGCGACGATCGCCTCGTAGAGCGGCCGGCCGTGCCACGTGTCGGACTCCCCGATGAAGATCCGCAGCAGCTTGCCCTCGCCCTGCATCCTCGTCATATCGCCCTCCCGGCGACGACCCCCAGGTAGACGGCGAAGAGCCCCGCGGCCACGCTGCCGAGAGCGTTCGCGAGCGCGAGGCCGACCGCACCGTCCTCGAGCAACCGGTACGACTCGAACGAGAGGGTCGAGAATGTCGTGTAGGCGCCGAGGAACCCGATCGTCAGGCTGGAGCGGATCCACGGGTCGACCGTGACCCGCTCGGTGAGGAGGACGAAGAGAAGCCCGAGCAGAAAGGCTCCGGAGATGTTGACCACGAACGTCCCCCAGGGGAAGGCGCCCGGCCAGCGGCGGCTGACCGCGCCGTCGAGGCCGTAGCGTGCGAGCGCGCCGAGCGAGCCGGCGACGGCGATCCCCACCACGGTCACGCGCGGGACGATACGCCGACGGGCCGCGGCGCCGCAGGAGACCCCATGGGCGCGCAGAAGCAACAAGCCCATGGCGACGCGGAAGAAGCGGAGGGCGCCGGCGCGCACGCGCAAGCCGCGGAGCCCGGCGCGCGTCCGCAAGAAGACGACGAAGACGAGGAGTCACCATCATCCGGAGCTCTGGGGCCTCGGGCTGGTGGTCGTCGGCCTCTTGCTCGCGACCGTCCTGTGGCTGGGCTGGGACGGCGGCCCCGTGGGGTCGCGCGTCTCCGACTGGCTCGACACGGCCGTCGGTGTCGCCGCTCCGCTCGTTCCGCTGACGTTGCTGGGCGTCGGGGGGCTGATGCTCGTCCGCAGCACCCTCGTCGACTTGCGCCCGTTCCGAACAGGGCTCGTCGTCGGAGCAGCAGGCCTTTTCATCGCGCTCGGCGACGAGCACGGCGGGAAGCTCGGCGAGTGGCTCGGCGGGAGCCTCGCACGGTTCATCGGCGAGGCGGGGGCGGTGATCGTCGGGACTGGGCTCCTACTCGCCGGCGTCCTCCTCGTCACCGGAGCGTCCGCGGGAGCCGTCTTGCGGCGCTCGGGTCACGCCGTCCGGCAGGCCGGGACCGCGGCGCGGCGCTCGATCGAGAGCATCGACTGGGCCGACTGGAGCGACGACTCCTCGGCCGAGAGCCTCGAGCCGGCACCCCCGCGCGGCGCCTCGCGACGGATGGTGCCGGTGGACGGGATGGAGGCCTTCCCCGACGTCGTGGCGTCCGCCGCGCAGTCGGCCGAGCCGCCGCCGCTGCTGCCGCCCCCGCCAGCGACGGAGGACGACCCGACCGCCGACGACGCAGCGCTCGACTTCGACGGGCCTCGGACGGCCGGCGCCTACCGGCTGCCCGACCGCGCGCTCTTGCATGCCAGCCCTCCGAGCCGGAGCGACTCGGCCGATGTGAGCGCGCGGACGGCCCAGGTGCTGGTCCAGACCCTCGCGCACTTCGGCGTCGAGGCAACCGTGATCGGCACGATCGCCGGTCCCCGCGTCGTGCGCTACGAGCTCCAGCTCGCCCCGGGGACGAAGG
>NZ_DATMBZ010000032.1:0-22980 GCF_035558935.1 Gaiella sp.
CGAGCCGACGATGCCCGACTCGGCGAGGTCCTCGCACGCAAGATGCGCCTCGCGGTAGGTGAGGCCGCCCTTCACAGGGGTGCCGACGCCGGGCGCGATCTCGGGATCGAGCGCATCGAGGTCGAGCGAAACGTGGACGAAGCCGGGTCCGGAGACTCGGTCGATCGCCTCGCGCACGGCCCGCTCGATGCCGATACGGTCGATTTCGGTCATCGTGATCACCCTGATTCCGGTCTCGCGAATCAGCACGCGCTCGGCCGGGTCCAGCGACCGCACGCCGACCAGGCACACGCGGGCGGGATCGACCGCAGGCAACGCCAGTTCTTCGTGGGCGAAGCCGTCGCCGGCGAGACCCAGCGCCGCGGCGAGCGGCATGCCGTGGACGTTGCCCGTAGGACTGGTCGCCGGTGTGTTGAGGTCGCCGTGCGCATCGATCCAGACGACGCCTCCGGGCCGTCCGGCGGCGGCCCGGAGCCCCGCGAGGGTTCCGAGCGCGACCGAGTGGTCGCCGCCGAGCACGAGAGGCAATGACCCCGCGGCAACGACCTCCTCGACGATTCCGGCCAGCTTCGCGCACGCCTCGAGGATCTCCGGCAGGAACCGCGCGCGCTCGTCGCGCAGGGCGAGCGCCTCCGGCTCCGGCGCGATCAGGTTCCCGCGGTCGTCGACCACGCACCCGAACGACGTCAGCCGCTCCTCGAGGTCGGCGTACCGGATGGCCGACGGGCCCATGTCGACGCCGCGGCGTCCCTGGCCGAGGTCGAGCGGCGCGCCCACGATGGTCACCGTGCGGGGCGTCGCGGCCACGGCAGCGGAGGCTACCCGGCCGGAGTCGCCACCGCTACGAGCCTTGCCGAGGCGGATCGGGTAGCGTCAGGCATGGCCGTCGGGCGCGAGGTGATGAGCTGGAGCGACCTCGGCACCGGTACGAGGGCACTCGCGGAGCAAGTCGCCGGCGACGGCTACGACCCGGACATGATCCTCTCGATTGCCCGCGGCGGCTTGCTCGTGGGGGCGGGCCTCGGGTATGCGCTGTCCGTGAAGAACGTCTACACGATGAATGTCGAGTACTACACAGGCGTCGACGAGCGGCTCGAAGTGCCGCGGATCCTGCCGCCGGCCCCGGATTTCGTCGACCTCCACGACGCACGGATCCTGATCGCCGACGACGTCGCGGACACGGGTCACACGCTGGAGAGCGTCCAGGACTTCTGCGCGGGGAAGGTCGGAGAGACCCGGATCGCGGTTCTCTACGAGAAGCCGCAGACCGTCGTGTCGTGCGACTACGTCTGGAGGCACACCGACCGCTGGATCGACTTCCCCTGGAGCGCCCAGGCGCCGGTCGTCTCGCGGGTCCACGCCGTGCACGACGCCTGAAACTCGGCACGAAGGCGGCACAGACACGTCACACGCCGGCGGTTATCGTGACTCCAGGGGGTCGAACACCCCCATGGGGGGTCGCGGTCCGTCGTCCTGCGGCCCCGTTCCACCGCACGCGCCATGCACGGGTGGATCGTGCGCCCGGCTACACTCAGCGGCCGGGGCGAGGTAGCTCAGTTGGTAGAGCACACGGCTGAAAACCGTGGTGTCGCCGGTTCAAGTCCGGCCCTCGCCATTCCGTCGCCGATCGGTCACCCGGCGCGTGCTGCGAGCGCAACGCGGGCGAGGCCGGGGACGACGAGCTCACCTCCCGGCCCGATGTAGCGCTCGAGGCGACGCTCCGACGCGACCCGCACCGCCTCGGCCTCGTCCGGCGTCAGACGCTGCAAGAGCAGCGCGAGCATCCGCGACATGTCCCGCGTGATGGCCCACCAGGCCCCGAGCGACGGCGCGCGCCACGTGAGAGGGACGTCCTCGACCGTTTCGACCCGAAGGCCCGCATCCTCGAGGAGCGAGGCGAGCCGGCCGTCGCCCGAGAGTCTGAACGGGCCCGGTGCGTCCGGGTCGGGCCGCTCCATGAGGCCCAGCTCGAGCGCGCTGCGCCCCGAGGCCGTCATCCACTCGTTCTCCTCGGGGGAGGCCCACACCGCGACCGCAGCGCGGCCGCCCGGCCGGAGGACGCGTGCGATCTCGGCGGCCGCGCCCTCCATGTCGGGCACGAGCATCAGGCCCCAGCGACAGAGCACGCCGTCCACGGACGCGTCCGCGAGCGTCAGCGACGCGGCGTCCTCGACGGCGAACCTCACGTTGTCGAGCCCGAGCTCGGCGGCTCGGCGCCGCGCCGCCTCGAGCATCTCCGGCGCGACGTCGGTCGTCAGGAGCTGGCCGCCGGGAAGGATCCGCGGGTATGCCAGGAACCCGGTATCGCCCGGGCCGGCCGCAAGCTCGAGGACCGACTGACCCGGTCGCGGGTCGAGGAGCTCCACGAGCCTCTCCGACACCACGTGGGTCGCCGACCAGATCAGCGCACGTTGTCGCTCCCATCCCGCCGCGACCGACCGCCACGCCTGGATGTTTTCCTCGCGCGTGCTCACGGGAGAAGCTTCGAGGACGCACGGCCGTACGCCGTTCGTCCGCGCCCCGCGCAGAAGGAGGGGGGTCGTCGGGAAGCCATGCGTCCCCGCCTAGGCCGCGGCTCCGGCGAACGTGGGAATCACATCGCGGCCGTAGGCCTCCAGCGTCTCCTCCTGGCCGTGGGTCATCAGGTAGATCGAGTAGTGATCGACGCCGATCGACTCGAGCTCGCGGAGCTTCGTCGTGATCTGGTCGATGTCCCCGAGCACGGAGAAGCGGTCGCAGATCTCGTCGGTGACGAACTCGCCGTGCTTCGCGCCCACGCGCGAGTGTTCGTCGTAGTCGTAGAACTTGCGCGCCTCGACGTAGTCGGTGAGAGCCTTCGGCACGACCGACCCGTCGGTCCCGTACCGTTCGATCAGGTCCTTGACATGGTTCGAGACCATGGCGGGGAACCACCGTGTCTGCTCGCGGCCGTCTTCGATCGGGCCGACGTGGCTCGGCGCGCAGACGATGCACTTGAGCGCCGCGGGGTCCCGGCCCGCCTCCTCGGCCGCGGCGCGCGCAGTGCCCATGATCCACTGGATGATCTCCGGGTCGGCCAGCTGGATGACGACGCCGTCGCCGACGCGACCGGCGACGCCGAGCGCCTTGGGGCCGTACCCGGCGACCCACATCGGGATTTCGGGCAGCTCCGGGCGCACCCACTTGAGCTGGAGATCGGTGTCGTTCCAGTGCACCTCCCGGCCGTTCATGAGGTCCTTGATCATCGCCAGCCGGCGCTCGAACTCCGCGACGCGAACCGGCTGCTGGCCGATGTAGCGGCGCGCCGAGTCGCCGCGGCCGATACCCATCACCATCCGGCCGTCCGAGATGTCGTGCATCGTCGCGTAGAGGCTTGCGAGGACGGTCGGCTCTCGCGTGCCCGGGTTCGTGACGAGATGCCCGAACTTCATCGTCGACGTGGCCTGGATCGCCATCGTCAGCTGGACGAACGACTCCTGCCAGAGGACGTGCGAGTCGTATGTCCAGCCGATCTCGAAGCCGTTCTGCTCCCCGAGCTGCATCAGCTCGACCAGCCGGCTCGCGGGCGGATCGGGGAGAACGGTGACGCCGAAAGTGAGTGGCATGTGCTGAACCTCCGTCGTGTGCGAAGCAGTCAGTATCGGCGGTCGTCCGCCCGCGTGCCAGCGGACCCGCCGCGCCACTCCCTCGCGAGGAGAGCGTAGACGAGCTCACTCTGCCATTCGCCCTTGACCCATTCGTTCTCGACGAGATGCGCCTCGCGGCGCATGCCGAGCTTCTCCAGCACGCGGGCGGAGCCGGTGTTGCGTGGCTCGAGGCGCCCGACGACCCGGTGGAGACCGAGCTCCTCGAAGGCGAAGGCGAGCATTGGTCTCGAGGCCTCCGTGGCGTAGCCGCGTCCCTGGTGGAGCGGGTGGACGACGAACCCGAGCTCGCCCTGGCGGTGCGTCTCGCTCGCCCAGAACAGCGAGAGATCGCCGACGAGCTCGCCGGTGTCGCGGAGCGTCACCGCGGCGCCGAGCCAGTCGCCCTCGGCGTGCAGAGCCGCTCCGGCGATCTTCCGCTCCAGCAACTCGCGCGTCTCGTTGAGTGTCCGCGGGTCGTTGTAGAGCCAGCGCACGACGGCTTCGTCGGAGTGGATCGCGTGGAGCGCGTCGAGGTCGTCGGCCTCGAACGGACGGAGCAGCAGACGGTCGGTGCGAAGCGGCCAGTCCGGGGCGGTCACCGACGCACTGTAGAGCGACCGAGGCTCAGTGCAGTGCCGGCACGATGCTCTGCGCGAAACGGAAGATGTTGTGCGGGTCGTACTGCTTCTTCACCCGGCGGAGCCGCGCGTAGTTGGAGCCGTAGTAGGCGAGCCCCCAGTGCGGCAGCTCGCGGTCGATGTAGTTCTGGTACGCGAAGCCGGACACGTGCGGCCTCATCGCCGCGTACGCGTTCCGAAGCCAGCTCGTGGCCGCCTGCGCTCCCGCGTCGCCGGCTGCGGCGCTCCAGCCCGCGATGTACTGGAGCGAGAACGAGGCGTCGCGGTGAACGAAGGCGGTGGCAGCCTTCGGCACGCGGTTGATCGCGCCGCCGTACGCGTCGAACAGCACGGAGCCGCCCGCGGGGGTCGCCGCTCGCGCTTCGACCGCCTGGACGAGCGCGGCGATCGCGGCGGCCGACAGTTGCCCGTTGACGTAGTCCGATTTCGCCGCGAAGCTCGAGCGGCCGACCCCGTCGCCGAGCCGACAGTGCAACGCGTCGGAGCAGCCGGCCCAGAGCAGCATCGCGTCGAGAAACGGCATCGTGGTGATCTCGAGCGTGTCCGGCGCCGTCCCGGCGGCGAAGAACGACGCGAGCAGCGCCTGGAGCTGCGGCTCCGTGCCGAAGAACTGGCCGCTCGAGCCGACGCGGAGCCTGCCGGCGTCGGACGACTCGAGGTCGAGCAGCGAGAACAGGTCGTCAGGGGCAACGGGCGCCCAGCGCTGCCACGCGTCGACGACGCGCGCCGCATCCGACCACGGCCAGCCGGCCCGGTAGATGGTCACGTCCCCGACCGGATGGGTCGTGAGCGTGAAACGTGTCGCGACGCCGAAGTTGCCGCCGCCTCCGCCGCGTCCGGCCCAGAAGAGGTTCGGGTTCCGCTGGGTGCTACACGGCCGCACGACGCCGTCTGCCGTCACCATCGTGAAGCTTCGGACGTTGTCGCTGGTCAGGCCCAGCTTCCGCCCCGAGAAGCCGACGCCGCCTCCGAGCGCGAGCCCGGCGATGCCGACGGTCGGGCAGGACCCACCGGGAATTGCGAGGCCGTGGGCCGCCAGCTCGCGGTAGACGTCCATCAGGCGTGCGCCGGCGCCGATCCCCACCGTCCCCGCCGCCGCGTTGACGGTGATCGAGGCGAGGCGCGAGACGTCGATCACGACCCCCGTGGTCGTCGAGTAGCCGGCGTAGCTGTGACCACCGCTGCGGGCCCTGAGCGGGACGCCGTTCGCGCGCGCCCAGAGGATCGTCCGCGAGACGTCGATCGCGCTCTCGCAGTAGACGACCGCGAGCGGGTGGACGGCGTCGAAGCGAGGGCTGTACAGGAGCCGTGCGGCGTCGTAGCCGGGGTCGCCCTGCGCCACGACCGTGCCGGTCACACGCGATCGAAGGGCACCGAGATCCGGGCCGCTGCGCGGGCGGCGTGCGACGGCCGGCAGCGTGCCGGCGGCGATCGCGAGCCGTCCCGCACGCTCTAGCAGCCCGCGGCGGTCGAATCGGGGATCGGCGGCGGACGTCGTCCGCCCAGTCTACGACGGGCGCTGCGGCCCGGGCGACGCAGGAAGGCGGGCGACGAACGGCAGCGCGACAACGGCGAGCAGGCCGACCGCCGCGAACGCCGCCGCTCCGTCGCCGGGGAGATCGAACGCGAGGCCTGCGACGGGTGTCCCGACGAGGATCGCGAGCACGGCGCAGCCGTTGACGAGCGCGACCGCCGCTCCCGGTGCGTCCGGGCGGAGCCGCTGCACCGTCTCGAAGATCACGGCGAACGGGAAACCGGCGGCAAGCCCGAGCGCGAGCGCCCCGAGCGCCGACAGCCAGAGCGGCCCGCCCACGGCGAGGACGAGCGCGCCGCCGGCGACGGCGAGGAGCGAGAGGCCGACCAGCCGCCTGCGCCAGCCAGGCCACCGGTGGACGACGGCGCCGCCGAGCGGTCGCGTCAGGATGCCGGCGAGGAGGACGAGGCTTCCGAGTGCGCCCGCCACGGCGGAGCCCGCGCCGCGGCGCTCGAGCAGGGGAACGACCCAGTTGCCCGCGATGACCGCGAGCCCGAACGTCGCCGCCTGGAGGACGCCGAGGGGCAGCAGGTCGGGGTCGCGCAGGACGCCCCGCGACGCGCGTCCCACGGTGCGGAGCGTCCGCACGCGGAAGAGTGGGATCGCCGCGGCGATCGCGAGCGCGAGCCCGGTCGCGTACGGGGCGCGCCAGCTCGTCGCGTCCGTCAGCGGCGGGACGATGACCAGCGCGAGGCCGCCGCCCGCCATCGTCGCGGCGCCGTAGAGCCCCCGCACCACGGGACCGCCGCGTCCCGCGCGGACGAGATCGAGACCCGTGACGAAGGCGGCGCCCGACCCGGCACCGACGACGAGCCTCCCCAGGAGCCCGAGCGCGACATTCGCCTCGAGCAGAAGCAGCGCGTTCCCGACCGCCGCCGCACCGCAGGCGCCGAGCGCGACGCGGTGCGGCCCGAAGCGGTCCGACCAGACACCCGCCGGGAGCTGCGAGGCGAGCTGCGTGACAAAGAGCGCGGTGGTGAGCAGGCCGATCGTCGCGAGCGACGTGCCGTACGCCTCCGCGAGCGGGTCCGCGACCGCCCCGACGTTCGAGACGTTCCAGGTGAGGAAGCAGCCGACCACGAGGCCGGCGACGATTGCGACGGCGTCGGGCGCCCGCGCGTGCCGATTGCGCGCCGATTGCTCCACACCCGCGTGTCGCACGCCGTCGGGAGCCTACTGTGGCGGTGTGGCGGGTGACATCTCGGGGTGAGATGCGGCGGGCCGTCGTCGTTCAGACGCCCGCTTCCAGCACCGCTTTGAGCCGCTCGAAGTCGCCGCGAGCCCTGCGCTCGGCCGCCCTGCGAACGAGCGGCCCGCCGAGCCCGAGGAGCTTTCCCGGATCCGCCTCCGCGACCACCCGGAGCGAGGTGCCCGCGTCGCTCGGCTCGAGGAGATGCCGGATCGAAACGCGCACTGGGCCGGAGACGGTCTCGAGGGTCAGCTCCCGCCCCGGCTCTGCGACCGCCGCCTCGAGCGTCGACTCGACCCGCTTGCCGAGGAACGAGCGCACTTCGGTGAACGAGGCGCCGGCGGACAGCGGGCCGACGGGGGCGTCACGGACCTCCTCGACGTCCGCCTGCCAGTCGGGCAGGTTGCCCGGGTCGGCGAGGTACGCATAGACCTCCGCCGGCGGCCGCGCGATGTCGACCGCCAGCTCGTACCTCAACGGGTCGCTACCCAGTCGATCGTCTTCGTGGCGAGCCTGTCGAGCGCGGCGACGGAGAGCTCGAGGTGCTCCGGCTTCGTGTCCTCGAGCTTCGTGTGCGAGAGCCCGCGGAGACTCTGGACGAAGAGCATCACCGTGGGGACCCCGGCGCGGGACACCTCCGCGGCGTCGTGGAGCGGCCCGGACGGCAGCCGGTGCGACGTCCCCGCGACCTCGCGGATCGCGTCGTCGGCGTAGCCGATCAGCGTCTCGTCGAAGAGGATCGGCTCGATCGACCAGATCTTCTCCCAGTCGACGTCGACCTGCTCCTCCTCCGCGAACCCGCGCGAGAGCTCCTGCGCCCGGGAGAGCATCGACGCCAGCTTGCCTGGGTCGAGGTGACGCTGGTCGAGGAGCTGCTCCGCGGTCTCGACCACGGAGGTGACGATTCCCGGGCGGCACACGACGCCTCCCGATGTGCACACGGCTCCGTCGCCGGCCTCGCGCGCGACGTCGCGGATCGCCAGGGCGAGCTTTGCCGCCCCGGCGAGCGCGTCGCGTCGCCTGTCCATCGGCGTCGAGCCGGCATGAGCGGCCTGTCCCGTCCACGTGATGCGCCAGCGCTCGACGCCGAACGTCCCGAGCACGACCCCGAGCGGCAGGTCGAGCGACTCGAGCACCGGGCCCTGCTCGATGTGGAGCTCGAGATACGCCGCCGCATGCTCGAGCTGGGAGTGCGCGTCGACCGCCCGGTCGAGGTCGACGCCGTACGCGCCGACCGCGTCGGGCAGCGTCACGCCGTCGCGGTCGACGAGCTTCCGCAGGTCGTCCTGGTCGACCATCGACCCGGCGGCTGCCGAGGAGCCGAACAGCGAGCGGCCGAAGCGCGCCCCTTCCTCGTCTGCCCAGTCGACGAGCCGGACCGTCACGGACGGCGTCCCCTCCTCGGCGATGCGGCGCAGCACTTCGGCGCCGGCGAGGACGTTGAGGCAGCCGTCGAGCCAGCCCCCGTTCGGGACGGAGTCCATGTGGCCGCCGATCAGAACGGCGCGCTCGGACGTGCCGCGCAGGGTGTACCAGTCGTTTCCGGCCTGGTCGCGCTCCACGTCGAGCGGCAGGTCGGTCAGCGACGCCGCGAGCCAGTCGCGGCCCTTCGCCCACGTTTCCGTCCAGGCGACCCGCTGCTCGCCCTTCTCGTCCCCGGTCAGCGAGCGAAGCTCACGGAGACGGGAGACGACACGGGAGGGATCGAGCGCCATCGGCCCGAGCTTAACCCTCTGACCTCGAGGCACGTGGTAACGAATGACCTCGGATGACGATCGGCGGAGAAGGTGAACTGCGCGGCGAGCCGGGCGTCGGCGCCTGGAGCGAGGCGCGCCGCCTCGACCACCACTGGGTCGGCGAAGAGCACGTCCTCCTCGCCCTCGTGCGCGGCGGCGGTGTTGCCGGAGACGTGCTGCGTCAGGCCGGCGCGACGCCGGAGCGGCTCGAGGCGACGATTGTCCAAGGGTTGGAGCGCGCGGATCCGCCGGTCGAACGGCGGAGCAGCGACGCTCTCACGCCCACGCCCGCCGTCTACCGCCTTTCCGGCCGGGCCGAGGGTCTCGCCCTCGCCCGCGGTACGGAGCCGACGCCGGACGACGTCCTCGTGGCGCTCGTCTGGCATGCGGGTCTCGGCGCGTCGCTGCTCCGCGCGCTCGATGTGGACCGCGCGTCCCTCGCGGTGGCGCTCGCCCGTGCCGGTCTCGCGGTGCCGCCCGGCGAGCCGGAGCCGCTCGACCTCCGGCCCCGGAAGCGGGTCGACGTCCCGTACGAGCGGCTCGGGGAGCTCCTCCGTGTGCTCCCGGCACGCCTGCCCGAGGGCAGCCGGTTCGGGTTCAACCTCCACCACGAGACGCGACGCGCGTGGATCGTCGTCGACGAGGAGGTCGACGCGGAGCGACTCGTCGAGGAGGTTCTCGCCGGTCGCCCTGATGGGGCGTCAGTCGCCGGTGAGTAGCAGACCCATGTCGATCAGGTCCCAGAGCTCGCCGTTCGCGCGCCGGATGTGCTTGCGGCGGCGGCCCTCGACCTCGAATCCGTGCTTCCGGTACAGGGCGATCGCGGCGTCGTTGTGCGGGAAGACGCCAAGCGAGAGCTTGTGCAAGCCGCGCTCCCGGCCCCACTCGATCGCCGCCGCGAGGAGCGCCGAGCCGACGCCTCGACCGCGCCAGTCGCGCGCGACCAGCATCCCGAGCTCACCGAAGCCGAAGAACGGGCCGTCGATCCAGATCCCGCCGACGACGTCGTCGCCGACCGTCGCGACGATCGTCGCGTCGACGTGAAACGCCGCCGCGCGACGCTCGACGTCGACCGGCGGCTCCGCTGCGATGCCGTCTCGCTCCTCTGCGACGGCCGCGAAGAGGCCCGCGAGTGGGCCGCGGTCCTCGTCTCGTGCGGGGCGGATCGCGAACGGCCGCTCGGGCACGTCGGACGAATCGTCTAGGGGACGAGCACGAGCTTCGTCCCGGCGCCCTCGGCCTGGCGCTGCCACGCGGACGCGACGTCGTCGAGCGGCACGCGCTCGACGTCGAACGCGATGTCTCCGGCGACCACGTGACCGACGAGGCGCCGGTAGTGATCCGCGAGCTCGTCCTCTGCCAGCGCGAAGTTCGTGTGGCCGAGGATGGAGAGGTTCTTGAAGCGGACAGCGGCCGACGCGAGCTCCGAGGTCGCGCCTGCCGACTGGCCGAGGTTGACGAGCGTCGCCCGCGGAGCGGCCGCCTGCACGGCCGCTGCGGCCGGCGCGCCCCAGAGCGGGTCGAAGACGTAGCTCGGACCGGCACCGCCGAAGGCGTCCTTGAAGGCCGCGACGAGGTCGTCGGCCTCGTCGAGGCGCACCGTCGCGTCCGCTCCCAGCGAGGCGGCCCGCTCGAGGCCCTCGGGACTCCGTCCCGCCGCGACGACACGGCGCGCGCCGAGCAGCTTTGCCGCCTGCACGGCAACGAGGCCGACCGAGCCCGTGGCGCCGAGCACGAGGACGTCCTCGCCGCCTTCGAGCGGCGCCCGCCAGGCGAGCGGCAGCCAGCCGGCGAGACCCGCGATGCCGAGCCCAGCCGCGACTGCGGGATCGGCGCCTTCGGGGACCTCGATCACGAACGCGTCGCCGACGGCAGCCCGCTCGGCCATCGTCCCGTTCGTGGTACGCCCGAGCGTGCCGCCGAAGACCCACACGAGCCGGCCGTCCGACGTCCGTCCGACGCCTTCGCAGCCGGGCACGTAGGGCAGCGGCGGATGGCCGGTCGCGAGGATCCCGCGCGAGACGGCGAGGTCGATCGGGTTGAGCGGCGCGGCGACGACATCGATCGTCTCGCCTTCCGGCGCGTCGGCATCGCCCGCTTCGGGCAGGGCACCGACCTCTCGGATCAGGGCGGCTCTCACGAGCCTGAGCCTAACGGGTCCGGATGGGGCGGCCACAGGTTCGGGTGCGGCGACGCTGCCTCTCTGGTCCCATCCCAAACCCCCGTTCGCGTCCGGCGGCCAGCTCGCGAACACCCTCGGCCGTGAGGGGCTCGACGTGGAGCCGATCGACCGCCTGCGTCGTCGCGAGATCACCCAGGCAGATGCGGAGGGGAATGGTCGCGCGCGAGCTCGTCGTCCCGCTACGTGACGATGACTGTCGTTCAAGCCCCGGCCGCATGGGGGCTACGATCGGGGAAGCGAACGAGCGAAGGAGCGTGGAGATGGCCATCGTCGAGGCGAACCCGAACCTCGGTGCCGAGATCGTCGCAGACGCGAAGGAGTACGTCCTCTACTCCTGGTCGGTTCAGGACCAGATCAACCCGATCGCCGTGGCCGGGGCCGAAGGCCGTCACTTCTGGGACTACGACGGCAAGCGCTATCTGGACTTCGCCTCGCAGCTCGTCAACGTCAACATCGGGCACCAGCACCCGAAGATCATCCAGGCGATCAAGGACCAGGCAGACGTGCTCTGCACGATCGGCCCGCCGATGGCAAACGAGTCCCGCTCGCGGCTCGGGCGGATGCTCGCCGAGGTCACGCCCGGCGACCTGTCTGTCTCCTTCTTCACGAACGGCGGCGCGGAGGCGAACGAGAACGCGGTCAAGCTCGCGCGGCTCGTCACGGGCCGCAACAAGATCGTGGCGCGGTACCGCTCCTATCACGGCGCGACGACCGGCGCGGTCACGCTGACCGGCGACCCGCGTCGCTGGGCCGTCGAGCCCGGGATGCCCGGCGTCGTTCGGATGTTCGACCCGTACACGTATCGCTGCCCCGCCGGCCACCCCGACCCCTGCCCGGTCTGCACCGGGGCGCCGCACCTCGAGGAGATCCTCGAGTACGAGGGCGCGCACACCGTGGCTGCGGTGATCCTCGAGACGGTCACCGGGACGAACGGGATCATTCCTCCGCCCGACGGCTATCTCCAGGCGATCCGCGAGGTGTGCGACCGGCACGGGATCCTGCTGATCCTCGACGAGGTCATGGCCGGGTTCGGCCGGACCGGGCGCTGGTTCGCGTGTGAGAACTGGGACGTCGTCCCGGACATCATCACCGTCGCCAAGGGGATCAACTCGGGCTACGTCCCACTCGGAGCGATGATCGCCCGTGGGGAGATCGTCGACCAGGTGCGCGGCCGGTTCTTCCCCGGCGGCCTCACGTACGCGGGACACCCGCTTGCGTGCGCGTCGGCGATCGCGTCGATCGAGGCGTTCCAGGAGGAAGGCATCGTCGAGAACGCCGCCAAGATCGGCGCGGACCTCGGCGATGCGCTGCGCGGCCTCGCCGATCGTCATCCGTCGATCGGCGACGTGCGCGGCCTCGGCTGCTTCTGGGGCGTCGAGCTCGTCAAGAGCCGCGAGACGAGGGAGATGCTCGTGCCCTACAACGCCGGCGGCGAGGCCGCCGCACCCGTTTCGCGGCTCGCGAAGGCGGCGCTCGAGAAGGGGCTCTACCTGATGACCCACTGGAACGTGATCATGGTCGTGCCCCCTCTCACGGTCACCCGCGAGGAGGTCGACGCGGGCATCGCGATCCTGGACGAGGTGCTCACGATCGCGGACGAGTACGTCGTGTAGCGCGCTTGCTCCGTCGGCGCCGTCAGGCAGGCGTCCTGGTCAGGAAACGGGTCACCGCGTCGGCCGTCTCCTCGAGGGCGTCCCAGAGGACGGTGTGCCCGCCCGGGACGATCACGACCTCGAGGAGGTCGCCGAGCGCCGCGCGGTGGTCTTCGAGCAGGTGGTCGTAGGGAAGGTAGGAGTCCGCGCCGAGCACCAGGAGTGTCGGTACCCGGACGGCGCCGAACGCCGGCGGGGCCGTCGCGAGCTCGGAGTAGGCGGTGACGACGCATGCCTGCGTGTACCGGTACCGCCACGCGCCGTTCTCCTCGACGAGGTGCTCGCGCAGTTCGTTCTCCACCAGCTCGCGGGGTGCCGCGTGGAGCTGGCTCTCCTCGTAGCGGCGGTCGACTGCGTCCTCGAACGAGGCGTACGACCGCTCGGCGCGGGCGTTCTCCGCCGCCCAGAGGGCTACGTGCGGCGGCAGGAGGATCGCCGGGTCGAGCAGCACGACCCGCTCGACCGAGCCGGGACGACGGGCCGCGTGCTCGAACGCGAGCCGGGCGCCGAACGAGTGCCCGAGCCAGACGGGCGCGTCTCCCACCGAGCGCTCGACTGCGTCGAGATGGTCGTCGAGACGCCATGGCGGCTCGCGTGTGGAGCGGCCGTGACCGAGAAGATCGGGCGCCAGCACGCGATGCGTGCCCTCGAGGTGGGATGCGAGGGGTGCGAAATGCCCTCCCCATGCCGTGACCCCGTGTAGGCACACGACCGCGGTGGCGCCCTCGTCGCCCCAGGCATGGACGTTCAGGCGCGTCACGGACGCCCGCGGCCTTCGTGGGAGCGCGCGGCGAGGGGCGGCCGGTCACGCGACGTGTCGCGGGCACTCGGCGTCGCGAACCGCGCCGGACCGGCAACGAACGGCGCCGGTCCGCGCCCCCTGAGGGGGGTGCGAGCCCCCCTGGAGTCACGGTATCGGGGAATCCTTGACGAGAGTGGGTCAACTTCGTGCCGACTCTGTGTCCGCCAGCGTGGGCGCAGGGCGGCGAGCCGTGCGTGCCTCGCGAGAGCAGCCCGCACGAGCTGCGCCGGCGGCGGCGGCGCCTGCGGCGCGCTCGCGACGGTGCGTCCCGCGGACCCGGCCGACGTGCGGCTCACGTCCCGTCGCGGCCGAGCGTCTCGAGCGACTCGGGGACCATCTCGGTGCGGCGCGTGCCCTGGTCCTTGACGAGCGACCAGATCACGGTGCCGTCGGTGTCGATCAGGAACGTCCCGCGGATCGGCGCACCGTTCGATTCGTTGAAGACGCCGTAGCGCTTCGCCGTCTCGCCGTGCGACCAGAAGTCCGACGCGAACGTGTACTCGGCGCCGAGGTCGCGCTTCCAGGCCTGCCGCGCCGCGGACGTGTCGCACGAGACGAAGACGATCTCCGTGTTCGCGTTGCGGAACGACGGGAGGTTCTCCTGCAGGTCCTGCGCCTCCTCTGTGCACACCGGCGTGAACGCAAACGGATGGAAGACGAGCAGCACGTTCGACTTCCCGCGGTAGTCGGAGAGACGGACGCGCGGCTTTCCCGCCGCTTCCTCGAGGTCGAACTCCGGAGCTCTGTCACCCGTCCCGATCGCCACCCAGCGCCTCCTCGGCCTCCTCGCCGTTCGCGGACGGAACATAGTACGCCCGCCCTCGCACGCTCTCGGGCAGATGGTCGATGCCCGCGCGGCTCGGGTCCTCGTGCGGCGAGACGTAGCCCTCGCCGTGGCCGCGGTCGGCCGCCCCGCGGTAGTGCGCGTCCCGCAACGTGGCCGGTGGGGCGGCGATTCCCTCGCGACGGACGTCGGCGCGTGCGTTCCAGATGGCGCGGGCGGCGGCGTTCGACTTTGGCGCACGTGCGACGTAGATCGCCGCCTGTGCCAGGTTGAGCTGCGCCTCGGGAAGGCCCACGTGCTCCACGGCCTGCGCCGCCGCCACGGCGACCAACAGTGCGCGCGGGTCGGCGTTGCCGACGTCCTCGCTGGCCGCGATCACGATCCGGCGCGCGAGGAAGCGCGGGTCCTCGCCGCCCTCCAGCATCGCCGCGAGGTAGTAGACCGCCGCGTCCGGGTCGCTGCCCCGCATCGACTTGATGAAGGCCGACGCGAAGTCGTAATGCCGGTCGCCGGCGCGGTCGTAGCGCAGCGGCCGTTTCCGTGCGACGTCCTCGATGTGTCCGACGCCGACGTGCTCTCCCGCAGCGGACGCCGTCTCCCAGGCGAGCTCGAGCGTCTGGAGCGCCGTCCGTGCGTCGCCACCCGCGCGCGCGGCGATGGCCGTGACCACCTCGTCGGCCAGCTCGGTCGGGAGCGCCGCTGCACCGCGCCGGATCACGTGCTCGAGCTGCTCGAGCGTGAGGGGCTCGAGCTCGATCACGGTGCAGCGGGAGAGCAGCGCCTGGTTCACCTCGAAGTACGGGTTCTCCGTCGTCGCGCCGATCAACGTCACGAGCCCGTCCTCGACGGCGTGCAACACGGAGTCCTGCTGGCGCTTGTCGAAGCGATGGATCTCGTCGATGAAGAGGATCGTCCGGATGCCGTTGCCGCCGAGCCGATCCCGAGCCCGTGCGAGGACGGCGCGGACGTCGTCGACCCGTGCCGATACGGCCGACAGCTCCTCGAACACCGCCGACGACGACTCGGCGACGATCCGCGCGATCGTCGTCTTTCCCACGCCGGGCGGCCCGTGGAGGATCATCGACGGCGCGCGTCCCTCCTCGATCGCGCGCCGGAGCGCGGTGCCCGGCCCGAGGACGTGCTCCTGCCCGATGAGCTCGTCCAGCGAGCGCGGCCGGACGCGGTGCGGGAGCGGCGCGATCGCCGCCGCCTGCGCAGCTGCGGAGTCGCTGAAGAGGTCGCTCATCGAGGCCAGTATGCTCACGCCGATGTCTGCGACCGACGAGGACTTCGATACTCCGATCCTCCCGGGCGGGGCGCCCTCGGACTACGAGCGCTACCTCAACACCGAGGAGCTTCTTGCGCTCCAGAAGGGCCCGGAGGAGTGGGTCCACCGCGACGAGCTCCTCTTCCAGGTCGTCCACCAGTCGGGCGAGCTCTGGCTGAAGCTTGCGACGAGCGACGTCGAGGAGGCGGCCCGGCTCACGGAGGAGGGCGACGTGGCGGAGGCTGCGCGCCACCTGCGGCGGCCGCTCCGCTGCCTGCGCTTTGCGACGGACCAGCTCGACATGCTCGAGGAGCTCTCGCCCTGGGAGTACCAGGAGATCAGAAAGGTGCTCGGGCACGGCAGCGGGTTCGACTCGCCCGGCTGGCGGTCGCTTCGCGCCGCCCTGCCGCGCCTCGGGCAGGCGTTCCACGCGCGGCGCCGCGAGGCGGGCCTCTCGCTCGCCGAGCTCTACGTGCAGCGCCGCGACCACGACGCGCTCTACCGGCTGGCCGAGTCGCTGATCGAGCTCGACGAGTGGTGCCAGACGTGGCGCATCCGCCACTATCGCGTCGTCGCGCGCGTGATCGGCGACGCTGTCGTCGGGACCCAGGGCACGCCCGTCGAGGTTCTCGGCCGGCTCGTCCAGACAGTGGTGTTCCCGGAGCTCTGGGAGGTCCGCAACGAGCTGACGGCGAGGTCGAAGGCCGAGAGCTCGTAGGGATGTCGCTCCGGGCCGAGGCGACGGCGCTCCTGCAGGAGCTGATCCGCCTCGACACGGTCAATCCGCCGGGCAACGAGACACTCGCCGCGGAGGTGCTGCGGCACTACCTGGCCCGGAACGGCGTCGAGAGCCGGATCGTCGCGAAGACCCCTGATCGCGCCAATCTCGTGGCGCGCCTCGAGGGCGGCGGCGGGCCGGGGCTCGTCCTCCTCGCCCACACGGACACGGTGCTCGCCGACGCGGCCGAGTGGGCGCGCGACCCCTGGTCGGGCGACCTCGTCGACGGCGAGGTCTGGGGCCGCGGCGCGCTGGACATGAAGGGGCACGTCGCAGCTGCGGCCGTCGCGTTCGCTTCCCTCGCCAGGGAGGGAGCGAGCCCGCCCGGCGACGTGCTCCTCGCACTGACCGCCGACGAGGAGGTCGGCGTCGACTTCGGCGCCTCCTGGCTGGCGCGGGAGCACCCCGAGACCGTGCGGGCGGGGTTCGGGCTCAACGAGGGCGGCGGCGAGCGGTGCGTGTTCGGCGGGCGCGTCTTCTACCTCTGCGCCGTCGGAGAGAAGGCGACTGCGCCGTTCAAGCTCCGGCTGCACGGGCGGAGCGGGCACGCATCCGACCCGCACGCCGCCGACAACGCTCTGCTGAAGGCGGGGCCGGTCCTCGAGGCGCTCGCGCGTCTCGAGCCGCCGCGCTCGCTCATCCCGGAGGTGCAGGCGTTCCTCCAGACCGTGCTCGGAGACGTGCCGCCGCTCGAGGAGGCGCTCGACCGCGCTCGCGGGCTCCACCCGCTCGCCGGCCAGCTCGTCGCGCCGCTGCTGTCGGCCACGCTCTCGCCGACGATGATCGAGGCCTCGCGCAAGCGGAACGTCGTCCCGGGTACCTGCACGATCGAGGTCGACTGCCGCCTGCTTCCCGGCCAGGAGCTTGCCGAGATGGAAGCGCTCCTCCGCGCCGGCGTGCCCGGCGAGTGGGAGCTCGATTGGATCACGGCCGAGCACGTCGGTGGGACGCGGTCAGCCCTCGAGACGCCGCTGAGGAGCGCGCTCGAGGCCTGGGTCGAGCGGACGGAGCCGGGCGCACGCCTCGCCCCGGTCGTGTGCGCGGGGTTCACCGACAGCCACTACCTTCGCAAGGAGCACGGGACGACCGTCTACGGGTTCTTCCCGCTCCGGGGGATGGATCCGCAGCTCGCAGCGAGCCTCGTGCACTCGGCCGACGAGCGGATTGCGGTCGACGACGTGGAGCTCGGCGTCGACCTCTTCCGGCACGTCGCGATGACGCTCGGAAGCTGAGTGGCGCCGCGCGGTCGCGGAGGCAGTCGCGTCCTGCGGCGGGGAGGTCGGTTCTGCGTCTGCGTCCCACACCCCTTCTCGAGGTCAGGCGAGTTCGAGAGCCGTGTGGACGACGCGCCGTTCACGGTCGCGGGCTCGTACCTCGCGGAGACGGACTACGAGCTCGCCGGCGACCGGGGCGGGATCGCCTTTCGCTTCGTGAGCCGCCGGTTCCCACTCGAGTCGTGCTCCCGTGCGCTCGGGAGTGCCGGCATTGCGATCGAGGTCGTGCCCGAGCCGCCGCTTCCGGCCGTCGAGCGCCATCGCCGAACCCGCATCCCTGTGTTCGTCATGTGGGGAGCGGTGCGCGTCGCGAGCGATGACTAGGGCCCGCGCCGCGCTGGGCAGCCTCGTGTTCCTCGTCGCCGCGCCGGGAGTCGTCGCCGGCCTGATCCCGTGGCTGCTCACGCGCTGGGACGCCCGCGACGGCGTGCCCTGGCCGTTGCGCCTGGCCGGGACAGCGCTCGTCTGCGCCGGCATCGCCGCGCTCCTCGAGGCGTTCCTGCGGTTCGTCGTCGAAGGCATCGGAACGCCGGCCCCTGTCGCGCCGACCGAGCATCTCGTCGTGGGCGGCCTCTACCGCTTCGTCCGGAACCCGATGTACCTCGCGGTCGGCGCGATCATCGTCGGCCAGGCGCTGCTCCTCGGGCGTGCCGTGCTACTTGCTTACGCCGCGGTCTTCGCCGTCGCCGTCGCGGCGTTCGTGCACTTGTACGAGGAGCCGACGCTCGCCCGACGGTACGGCGTGGAATACGAGTCGTACCGTCGTGCCGTTCCCGGCTGGTGGCCCCGGTGGACGCCGTGGCGAGGCCGCGGCTGAGCCTTTTCACGGCACGTGCAGCGGCGGCGCCGGTGTCGCGCTGCCCTCGGCCTCGATCGGGGCGGCGGTCGGCCCAGAGTCCGCCGACCATGAAGAAGAGGGCTCTCGAGCCCATCGCCGCCGCGAGGACGAGCCCGAGGTCGGTCGCGTCTCCGATCTCGAGGGCCGCAAACGCCGTGGCTACGGGAACGAGCGCGTCGCCGACCGAGGAGAGGGTTCCGCCCAGCCAGGGTAGGCGGAACTCCGTCCCCTCAGGACGTCGAGGCTCCTCGGGACGGTCGGGAAGCGTGGGATGCGCCCAAGTCAACGCGCCCGCGTGTCGCGCCGCAAGCCGGTTGACCGGGCGCGACGATCCGGGCGAGACTCTCTCGGACCGACGAGGGAGGAGTGATGGGCGCCTTCGGCGCGTATCAGAACGAGATCTATCAGGGCGGGCTCGAGGAGGTCAGGCCCGAGCTGCCGACCGACCTGACGCGGCTCGAATCGCTGGCCGAGCAGCGCATGCCCGGAGAGGCGTTCGGCTACGTCGCGGGCTCCGCCGGCTCGGAGGCCACAGCACGCGCGAACCGGGCGGCGTTCGAACGGTGGCGGATCGTGCCGCGCATGCTGCGCGACGTCTCGACGACGGATCTCTCGACGACCGTCCTCGGCACCGCCATGCCCGCGCCTGTCGCGCTGGCGCCGATCGGCGTCCTCGGGATCGTGCACCCGGACGGCGAGTCGGCGGTCGCCCGCGCGGCGGGATCGTTCGGCCTGCCGATGGTGGTCAGCACTGCCGCGTCGACGAGCCTCGAGGAGATCGCCGTCGCGGGCGGCGACGCGCCGCGCTGGTTCCAGCTCTACTGGCCGAAAGACCCAGACCTGGCACTCAGCTTCCTCCAGCGTGCGGCAGCCGCCGGCTATCAGGCGCTCGTCCTGACGGTCGACACGTACACGATGGGCTGGCGGCCGCGCGACCTCGACAACGCGTTCCTGCCGTTCCTGCGCGCGGTCGGCAACCAGAACTACTTCTCCGATCCCGTCTTCCAGGGGCTCGTCGGCGGGCCGATCGGCGAGGACAACCGGCTCGCCGCGATCCTCCACTGGGCGGCGACGTTCGGGAACCCCTCCCTCACGTGGGACGACCTCGGCTTCCTGCGCGATAACTGGCGCGGTCCGATCGCGTTGAAGGGGATCCTGCACCCCGACGACGCGCGCCGGGCCGCCGACGCGGGAATGGACGGCGTGATCGTCTCCAACCACGGCGGTCGCCAGGTGGACGGAGCCGTCGCGGCGCTCGACGCCCTCCCCGCGATCGCCGAGGCTGTCGGCGACCGACTCGAGCTGCTCTTCGACAGCGGCGTGCGCACCGGGGCCGACGTCGTCAAGGCACTCGCGCTCGGCGCGCGCACGGTGCTGCTCGGCCGTCCCTACGCGTACGGCCTCGGCCTCGGGGGCGAGGCAGGTGTTCGGCATGTGCTGCGCTGTGTGCTCGCGGAGCTCGAGCTGACGCTCGCGCTGTCCGGCGTGACGCGGCCGGCCGAGCTCGGGCCGGAGCTGCTCGTCGCCGCCTGACCCGCGAGCGAGGTTCGCCTACCCGGCGTGCTTCTCGACGTGCCCGCCGAACTGCTTGCGCATGGCGGAGAGCAGCCGGTTCGCGAAGTCGGCCTCCCCACGGGAGGAGAACCGCTCGAACAGGGCGGTCGTCAACACGGGCGCCGGCGTGCCGGTGTCGATCGCCGCGATCGACGTCCAGCGACCCTCGCCCGAATCGGAGACCCGACCGCCGAAGTCCTCGAGCGTCGGCGACTCGTGGAGCGCTGCGGCGGTCAGATCGAGGAGCCAGGAGGCGACGACGCTGCCGCGCCGCCACACCTCGGCGATCGCGGCGACGTCGAGGTCGTAGCGGTACAGCTCGGGCTGCTCCAGGGGCGCGGTCTCGGCGTCCGCTTCACGGTCCGTCGCGCCTGCGTTCGCGTGGTGGAGGATGTCGAGCCCCTCGGCATAGGCGGCCATCAGGCCGTACTCGATCCCGTTGTGCACCATCTTCACGAAGTGGCCCGCACCGGCGGGGCCGCAGTGGAGCCAGCCGAGCTCCTCCGAAGCGGGATCGCCCGACCGGCCGGGCGTGCGCTCGGCGCTCCCGAGGCCCGGCGCGAGCGACGTGAAGAGCGGCGCGAGCCGCGCGACGATCCCGTTCTCGCCGCCGATCATCAAGCAGAAGCCGCGCTCGAGGCCGAAGACACCGCCGCTCGTGCCGACGTCGAGGTAGTGGATCCCACGATCCGACAACTCGCGAGCGCGGCGGATGTCGTCGTGATAGCGCGTGTTGCCGCCGTCGATGACCGTGTCGCCGGGCTCGAGGAGCGAGCCGAGCTCGGCGATCGCGCGCTCCGTGATCGTCCCGGCGGGCACCATCACCCAGACCGTGCGGGGCGCCTCGAGCGCTTCCACCAGCTCCCCGGCGGAGGCCGCACCCGCCATGCCCTCGCCCTCGAGCGCGCGGATCGCGTCGGCGCTGACATCGGTGCCGACGCACCGGTGGCCGTCGCGCATGGCACGCCGCACGAGGTTCGCGCCCATCCGTCCGAGACCCACCATCCCGAGCTGCAGCGACGTGCTCGCGGCCATCGCCCCTCCCGCGGTCGACCATCTAGAGTCATTCGAGTCTACGGCTCGCGGGCAGCCGCCCGTCCCGGGAGGAGATGACGGACACGCTCACACGAGGCCCCGCGTGGCAGGCCCTGGGACGGCACCACGGCGCCGTCCGCGACCTGCGTCTGCGCGACCTGTTCGCCGCCGACGCGCGTCGCGCCGAGCGCCTCTCGTTCGAGGCGGCCGGGATCCACGCCGACCTGTCGAAGCACCGGATCACCGCCGAGACGGTCGAGCTGCTGCTCGCGCTCGCCCGCGAACGGAGGGTGGCGGAGCACCGTGACGCGATGCTCCGCGGCGAGCACGTCAACCGGACCGAAAACCGGCCGGCGCTCCACGTCGCGCTGCGGATGCCTCGCGGGCGGTCGCTCGTCGTCGACGGTCGGGACGTCGTCCGAGACGTCCACGAGGTGCTCGATCGCATGGCCGCTTTCGCCGATCGCGTGCGCTCGGGCGAGTGGCGCGGCCAGACCGGAGAGCGAATCCGCGCCGTCGTGAACATCGGGATCGGCGGCTCCGACCTCGGCCCCGCGATGGCGTACGAGGCGCTGCGGGAGTTCGGCGACCGCGAGCTCACGGTGCGCTTCGTCTCGAACGTCGACGCGACCGACCTCGTCGAGAAGCTTCGCGGCCTCGACCCGGCCGCGACGCTCGTGATCGTCTCCTCGAAGACGTTCACGACGGTCGAGACGATGACGAACGCCCGCGGCGCGCGGCAGTGGCTGCTCGACGGGCTCGGCGGAGACGGCGCCGCGATCGCGAAGCACGTCGTCGCGGTGTCGACGAACCTCGAGGCCGTCGCCGAGTTCGGGATCGACCCCGCAAACGCATTCGGCTTCTGGGACTGGGTCGGCGGACGCTACTCGATGGACTCCGCGATCGGCCTGTCGACCATGGTGGCGATCGGGCCGGAGGGGTTCCGCGACATGCTGGCGGGCTTCCATGCCGTCGACGAGCACTTCGCCGGCGCGCCGCTCGAGCGGAACCTCCCGGTGCTGATGGGGCTGCTCGGGGTCTGGTACCGGGACTTCTTCGGCACGCAGACACACGCCGTGCTGCCCTACGAGCAGTACCTCGCGCGATTCCCGGCGTACCTCCAGCAGCTCGTGATGGAGTCGAACGGCAAGCGCGTGACCCTCGACGGCGATCCCGTCGACGCCGGAACGGCACCCGTCGTGTGGGGCGAGCCGGGCACCAACGGGCAGCACAGCTTTCATCAGCTCCTCCACCAGGGAACGGTGCTCGTCCCGGCCGACATCATCGCCTTCGCGCGCGCGTCGAACCCGCTCGGGGAGCACCAGGACCTCCTTCTCGCGAACGCTCTCGCCCAGGCACAGGCGCTTGCGTTCGGCAGGACCCCCGAGGAGCTCGGAGCCGGCGGCGTCCCCGAGCGCCTCGTGCCCCACAAGGCGATGCCGGGCGACCGGCCGTCGACGTTCCTCCTGCTCGAGCGCCTGACACCCTTCGCCCTCGGGTCGCTCGTGGCGCTCTACGAGCACGTCGTGTTCACGCAGGGCGCGATCTGGGGCATCGACTCCTTCGACCAGTGGGGCGTCGAGCTGGGGAAGGAGCTCGCGGTCGCGCTCGCGCCGGCGGTGACGGCCGGCACACCCGACGCGAGCGCCGACGGATCCACCGCCCGTCTCGTCTCGCTGATCGGCCGGCTGCGCGCGGGAGATTGACGTGCTCGAGCTGTGGGAGGCCGAGGGTGCGTTCGCGCGGATCGAGTCCTGGCTCCTCGAGCGCGGATTCTTCGCGCCGGGAGGCGAGAGGCTCGTCGCCGACCTGTACCTCGGCTACGGGCTCTCGCAGACGATCCGGCGGACGTCGTCGCCCGCCCCGGAGGAGCCCTGCCGGCTCCCCCTCGTCGCCTGCTCCGTCCGCCGGCATCGTCACGATGTCAGTTATGGCAACGTGGGCGAAGATCTGGAGATCGGCTCTTGGCATCGGACGTGGACCGGACGCGAGCACGCCGCTGCGGTGGACAGCGTGCGCGCAGCGATCGCCGCAGGTGACGTCTACCAGGTCAACCTCGTCCAACACCTCTCGGCCCGTTTCGCGGGTTCCGCGGCCGCGCTCGCCGCCCGG
>NZ_DATMBZ010000033.1:0-40986 GCF_035558935.1 Gaiella sp.
GCCGCGACGCCGATCAGCTGCGAGAGGTGGAGGATCGGCATCTGGAAGTCCTTCCCCGTCTGCTTCTTGAGCTTCGACTGCCACGCGTCCAGCGAGAGGTGGCAGAGCGGGCACGGGGTGACGATCGCGTCGGCGCCCGCCTCCTTCGCCTGCTCGATCGGCTGGATCAGCTCGCCGAGCGCCGTGTCCTCGCGCGCCTGGATGATCGGGAAGCCACAGCACTTGATCTTTGCCGGATAGTCGATCGCCTCGCCGCCGCAGGCGGCGATGATCCGCTCGAGCGAGTCCGGCCGGTCGGGGTCGTCGAAGCCCATGAGCTTCGACGGCCGCAGGATCTGGCAGCCGTAGAACGGCGCGATCTTGAGGCCGCGAAGCCCCTTGTGGGCGACCTCCTGCAGCGTCCCGAAGCTCTCGCCGGCGACGAGCCAGAGGAAGTGGACGCAGTCGACGTCGTTCTCGTAGCGCGGCGCGCCGACCTTCTCGAGGTTGTCGTTCACACGCTCGCGGAGCGCTGCGTCGCCGAGGAGCTGGTAGTTCGCCTGACGGAGATTGAGCGTGCAGACGTTGCAGACGGTCATCAGCGTGTCCGCCCCGGTCGCCGAGGCGTACGCGAGGATGCGCGCGTTGAGGTGGAGGTAGTAGTCGGGCTCGGCCTCGTGGATGTCGCCGGCGCCGCAGCATGTGACCGACTCGAGCTCGATCAGCTCGTAGCCGACCTTCGGGGCGAGCGCGCGGGTGGAGGTGTCGAGCTCCTTCGCGGAGAGGCTCGCGAGACACCCCTTGTAGTAGGCGACCTGCTTCACGTGACGGGCTCCTCGTCGGGGAGATAGGGCTTGGCGAACGAGCGTGGGTCGTCGTACGGGTGGGTCGGGCCGCCCTCGATCGTCTCGCCGTGGTGGCCGAGGTGCTGGAGCGCCTTCTCCCCCTGGACGATCCCCGCGGCGCCGTCGCGTCCCTGGTCCTTGACCAGGTCGAAGAGGGCGCGCGACTCCCCCACGTCCGCCGCGACGTGCGGCGGGAACGGCGGCGGCACCTTTCCCTTCGGCAGGAGGGACATTGCGAACTTGATCTCCTTGATCGCCTTCACGATCCCCTGCGTCTTGGGGACGAGCTCCGTCTCGCGCAGCCAGCCGGTCGTCTTCGCAGAGGTCACGAACCACTTCGCGTGCTTCGCGCCCATGTCGCGATCGATGCCCGCCTTCATCGCCTCGGCTCCGAGCTTGGCGATCGCGTCGCGGGGATCGACCCCCTTCGGGCAGCGCTCGTTGCAGAAGTAGCACCGGGTGCAGTCCCAGATCCCGTGCTCCTCGCTGTAGCGCTCGAGGCGCTCGATCGTCGCGCCGTCGCGCGCGTCGCCGACGAAGCGGAACCCTTTGGCGAGCGCCGCCGGGCCGAGGAAGTCCGGATCGGACTCCATCGAGTTGCACTCCGAGACGCAGCAGCCGCAGTTGATGCAGAGCGACTCCTTGTGGATCACGTCCATCCGTTCCTGCGGGACGATGTTCTCCTTCTCGGTCGCGCGGTCGAGCCTTGGTGAGAGATACGGCTGGATCGCGCGCATCTTCTGCCAGAAGGGATCCATGTCGACGACGAGATCCTTGACGATCGGGAGGTTCCCCATCGCCGAGATCACGGGGACATGGCCGTCTGCGACGACGTCGGCGATGCGCGTCTTGCAGGCGAGCACCGCGCCGCCGTCGATGCGCATCCCGCAGGAGCCGCAGATCATCATCCGGCAGCTCTTGCGGTACGCGAGCGTGCCGTCGACCTTGTCCTTCACGGCGTCGAGCGTGTCGAGGAGCGTCGCTTCGTCGGGCACGTCGACCTCGTAGGGTCGGAGGTCGCGTTCGCCCGTGGAGGCGTCGTAGCGCCAGATCTTGAGCTCGACGTTCACCGCACGTTGCTCCGATCTTCAGCGGCGCCTCTCTCGGGGCACCCCAACCCACCACCCGCTGCCAATTCTATCGGCTGCGTTGCCGAAAAGAGCAACGAGTATGGATCAACACTGTGCCAATTCCGTGTCATCAGTACGACCTCACCATCGGCTCCCACCGGGTCATCCGCACGTCGCGATACGAGAGCTTCGGGCCACCGTCGACCCACTCCGTGATCGAGTGCTTGAGGAACTGCTCGTCGTCGCGCTCGGGAAAGTCGGAGGGCCGCGAGTGCGCCCCGCGCGACTCCTTCCGTGCGAGCCCTGCCTGAAGCATGCAGGCGCCGAGGTCGAGCAGATAGCCGAGCTCGATCGCCTGCGTGAGGTCGCTGTTGAAGACGGTTCCCTTGTCCTCGACCACGACGCCTCGCGCGTACCGCTCGCGAAGCCCGTCGATGATCCCGACCTGCTTCTCCATCCGGTCGGGGTAGCGGAAGACACCGAAGTTCTCGAGCATCGACTGGCCGAGCTCGTCGCGGATCTGCCACGGCCGCTCGCCCGTCGAGACGTCGAGCAGACCCTGCACCCAGGTTTCGGCGTCGGCCCGTGCGGCCTCGACTCCACTGTTCGTCGGTGTCGCGCGACCGAGCGCGTACTCGGCGGCGTGGCGGCCGGACCGGCGGCCGAACGTGATCGTCTCCATCAGCGAGTTCCCGCCGAGCCGATTGGCACCGTGCACCGAGACGCACGCGACCTCGCCGGCCGCGTACAGGCCCTCGAGCGCGGTGAGGCCCCATTCGTCGGTCTCGACGCCGCCCATGTGGTAATGCGCGCCCGGCCGCACCGGGATGGGCGCGAAGATCGGATCGACGCCCGCGTAGGTCATGGCGAGCTCGCGCGAGCCGGGCAGCTTCGAGAGGATCTTCTCCGGGCCGAGGTGCCGGAGATCGAGCATCACCGACCCGTTGACGCCGCGGCCGGCCTCGATCTCGGTCGTCTCGGAACGCGAGACGACGTCGCGCGACGCAAGCTCGAGCGCGTTCGGCGCGTACCGCTTCATGAAGCGCTCGCCGTCCTTGTTGATGAGGTAGCCGCCCTCGCCACGGCAGCCCTCCGTGATCAGGATCCCCGAGGGATACATCGTGGTCGGATGGAACTGCATGAACTCCATGTCCTTGAGCGGGAGGCCCGCACGCAGGGCCATGGCCATTCCGTCGCCCGTGCACGCGTAGGCATTCGTCGTTGCGCGGTAGAGGCGCCCCGCACCGCCGGTCGCGAGGATCGTCGCGGAGCCGGTGACTGCCTTGACGCCTCCGTTCAGGAGGTCCCAGCAGACGACACCGACGCAGCGGCCGCCGTCGTCGAGAAGCCGGAACGCGAAGTATTCCTCGAGGACGACGAGCCCCTCGTCCATCCGCTTCTGAAGCTGCTCGTAGAGCACCTGGATGAGCACGTGGCCCGTGATGTCGGCCGAATAGACGGTGCGCGGCGAGCCGGCCGCGCCGAACGGCCGCTGGTCGAGCTCGCCCTCCTCGTTCCGGGAGAAGACGCAGCCCCAGCCCTCGAGCTGGTAGATGTCGGCCGGCGCCTCGCGCGTGAAGATCTCGATCGCATCCTGGTCGCCGAGGTAGTCGGAGCCCTTGACGGTGTCGAACGCATGAGTCTCGGGATCGTCGTCGGCCTTGTTCCCGAGTGCCGCGTTGATGCCGCCTTCGGCTGCGCCGGAATGGCTTCGCGTCGGGTGCAGCTTCGAGACGACGGCGACGCGGGCCCCGGCGTCGTGGGCCTCGATCGCGGCGCGCATCCCCGCGCAGCCGGCACCGACCACGAGCACGTCGAAGGGGCCGTCCATCTGCTTGGAACCTATCGGATGGGCGGCTCCGTCAGCCTGCGGAACGCGCAGTCGAACCGCGGAGCCCGACGCGGACGAGTGGGGCTTCGACGACTGGTCGACAAGGCGGAGGGGCGCTTGGAGCGCCCCTCCGCTCGACGTCCGGTCGTTTCCGTCAGGAGGGCTGATAGCCCGCGACGACGCACGGGCCGCCCGTCGAGGCCAGCACGTCGCCGGCGTTCCACGTCCCGAAGCCGTCCGTCCCCGCCTTCGTGGCCGTCTCGCTGAACTCGACCGTGAACGGCTGCGTGTACGCCGTCACGACCCGACCGGTGTCGTACTCCCACCTCGCGGTCCAGAGGCCTCCGAGCAGGAACGGCTTGCTCCAGTACTGGTCCGCGTTGCCCACGGGCAGGCCGTCCACGACCGTGCGCGTCACGATGCCGGTCAGGAACGACTTGATCTGCTTCTCGGTCTTCGTCTGGAAGGCGATTCGGAGCACGAGCCGGCTGCCGTACGGCACGCCGATCGAGTGGTCGTCGACGCAGTTGAAGTAGACGTTCGTCACGAACGGCGTCCCACCTGGATCCCTGGGGGGCGTCCCGAGCTTCGCCACCACCGACACGGGCGCCTGGTCGCACCCGGACGTCGCTCCGTTGTTGTTCGCGTCCCCGGCGTACACAGCCTGCCAGCGCCAGGTTCCCTCGGAGGGTGCGAGGAATCCCGTCGCGGTTGCCGCGGAGCCGCCGACGACGTTCGCCTCCTCGATATAGGCCGGCAGCCCCGCGCAGGTCGGGTCGTCGGGCCGGTACAGGCGGAAGGTCACCCGTCCGGCCGGCTTGTACCCACCTTGCACGAGCGTGAACGCCTGGAGCCTCGCGCCCGTCTGCGCGGTCGTCGGCGTCACGGCCGGGAACAGCGTCGGCGAGGCCTTGACCACGTCGACGGCCGTCATCCCGCACCACGTGGACGCGGGGTTGTTGAAGACGTCTCCCGGATAGCTCACCATCACCCGCCATGTGCCGACACGGGTGGGCGTGAAGGTCGTGGAGAAGGCTCCGTACGGATCCATCGTCGCGTTCTTCGTCTCCGCAGGGGACGAGCACCCTGGATCGTCCGGCGCGAAGAGCTGGACGGCGACCGTCCCCGTTGGCTGATAGCCGTTGCTGACCTGTCCGTTCACGGAGACGTCCTGGCCGACCACGACGTTGCCCGACGAGAGACCCGTCCACACATACGGCGACGCCTTCACGACCTCGGTGGAAGCGGCGCCGCACGCGAGCGAGACCGCGCCGTTGTTGGCGTCTCCCGGATAGTCCACGCGGTAGCGCCACGTGCCGATCTCGTCGGCAGGGCCGTAGTACATCCAGATGTTGAGCCACCCGCCCGACCAGGGGAAGTCCTGGCTCGCGACCGGCGTGCCCGAGCAGCTCGGGTCGCTCGGCCGGTACAGGCGCACCGTCGCCGAGCCGGTCGGCTGGAAGCCGCCATACCCGTAGCCGCTCGCGTAGAGCGTCGAGCCGATCCCGGTCGACCCGTATGACGAGAGGTAGAGGGAGGGCGTGGGCTTGACCACGGTGAACGGCTCTTCCGAGCATCCGCTGGTGGCCGGTTCGTTGTTGTCGTCGCCCGAGTAGTGGACCCTCCAGCGCCACGTCCCGACGGCGTCCACCGGGAACGACGCCGAGTAGTAGTCGCCGTTGCCTCTCACTCCGGTCCCCCACGCGAATGCTGCAACGGAGCAGTTGGGGTCGTTCGGCCGGTAGAGCGAAAACGTGAGCGCCCCCGTCGGCGCGTTCCCGCCCGAGAGCGTCGCCCGGTCGTTCACGTACCAGCCGAGCTGTGCTTCGGCCGGCTGCGGCGCCGTGGTCAACGTCGGCTTGGCCTTCGGGCACGGCTCGCCGTAGGGCTGGTAGGGCTGGTACTGACAGTCGCCTGCCGCGACGGCGGGCCGGCCGCCGTCGAGGAGGAGCATCGTGGCGGCGACCCCGACGACCGTGGCGAGGAACCAGATCGCCGCCTGGCGGCCCGAGGCTCGTGGAACCCTGCTGGACATCTCTTCCCTCCTCAATCGGTCGTGTGTGTTCCCGGCGACGGCGGACGAGCGAGCACGACCGCCGCGCACCCGAGGGCTGCGAGCGTCACGACGGGCATCTCCCAGTCCCAGTCGAGAGCGGCGTGGACGGCGAAGAGCACGAATGCCGCTCCGGCCACGGCGACGATCGGATCGCCTCTCCTCCGGATCGCCGCGGAAATCGGAACGATCACGAGCGCGAGGGTCAGGACGAGCCCGGCCGGCCCGAGCTCCGAGAGTGCCTCCACGTAGAGGCTGTGCGCGTCTCGCACGAACATCCCGTCGGGCCCGCGTCGCTCCCAGGTCAGGTGGAAGCTCCCCGCTCCACTGCCGAGCAGCGGGCGTGCGCGCGCCTCCTCGAGCGCTGCCTGCCAGTAGGCGGTGCGAAAGCTCGTCGTCGTGTCGACCGGCTGGAGCACGGCGATCGCCACGGCGGCCGCCGCGGCCGCCAGACCGACCGAGGCCAGGGCGGCACCGGCCGGGGCCCTGGCCGGGTCGACCATGAGCGCCGCGCCCGCCCACGCGACCGTCGCGAGAACGACGAGCCAGGCTCCCCCCGCATCCGTCCACACCGCTCCCGCCCACGCTGCACCACCGAGCAGGAGGGCGGCCAACGCGCGGAGCGCGATGCCCGGCCGCGTCCCCGGCTCGCCGAGCGCGACGAGCATCACGAACGCGACCACGAGCGCGAGTGCCGCACCGCGGCTGCCGCTCAGACCGAGGACGAGCACGAGAAAGGCGGCGGACCCGCGCAGGGCCCGCCCCGCGATCCCGGGTCGCTCGAGCCCGACGCCGACCACGACTCCGAGTGCCGCGAGGACACCGAGGGCATTCGGGTAGCCGAGAGGCTCCTCGAGGAGCGTCCCGTAGAAGCGGTCGACGACCTCTCCGGATGCGGCTCGCATGCAGACCGCGACGAGGCCGAGGACTGCGATCCCCGCAGCGAGACCGAGCAGCAGCGCCCGCCGACGCCTGTGGTCGGAAGCAAAGAGCAGCGCCGCAAGAGCGCTCGTGTAGAGCAGGGCCCGGGAGGCCTCCTGCTCCACGAGCGATCCTGGAACCGCCCAGCTCGCCGAGAGCGCCGTCCACGCGAAGAGCGCGACGAGAACGCCGAGCGCGGCGGCTCCGCCTCGCCCCAGCCCGCCGCCGTGCATCGCTCCGAGCACGGCCACGGCGGTGAAGCCGATCGTCAGCGCGGTCGACGTCCGCCCGTAGTAGCCGCCGTCGGTCAGCCCGACCGAGAGCACCATGGACGCCCCGAGGGCCGCGGCCGAGACGGCGCGGCGGTCGAGGCGCAACGCTCGGTCGCGCCCGACGAGACGAGCGGCGGACACGTGAGTCGCGGACCCGGTCATCCGCACCACGGTGAGCGATCGGCCTAACCGGGCGCTAACGGACGATCATGCGCAGTCGGCCGCGGTCAGCCCTGCCACTTGGCGGACCAGTCCGCCCCACCCGAGTCGCAGTCGTAGTGCGTGCCGTCCTGATCGTGCGTCACGTGCACCTGGAAGCGTCCCGACGCGGACGTACCGGACGCGTCGAACGAGCCGCTGAACTTGATCGTCGTGCCCTCTGACGTCGTTCCGTCGGCCGAGAAGGTCCGGTCAGCCGCGATCGGAACGGTTCCGGAGTACGTCACGCCCGCGCTGAGCCTGCCGGGTGGCCGGCAGTCCGCCTGGTAGCTGAACTGGAACTGCGAGAAGCTGCGCCCGTCGGCTCCGACGACGAAGTTGACGCTTCCTCCCGTGCTCGCGAAGCCGCCGAAGAAGCCGGGCTTTGCAAGCTGTACGGGCGAGGGGGGCGGTGGCGCGGGCGTCGTCGGGGGCGGGGGAGCAGGCTCGGGTGCGGGCGCCACCGGTGGCGGCGTCCCGACGGTGACGACGGACTCGCAGTCCTTCGCGACCTTGTCGCGCGCATCCGCGAGCACGCGGTCCCGACCCGGACCGCACGAGATCCGGTCGACTCCCGCGCCACCCGCCAGGTAGTCGTCACCCGCGAGGCCGACGAGCCGGTCGTCGCCGCCGCGGCCGTACAGCCGGTCCGCCTTTGCAGTCCCCCTGATGACCTCACCACGCGCCGTGCCGACGATGTTGGCGGCCAGCGCCGACCCGGTGGCGAGCGCTGCAACCGCTACCGCGACGAGCCCCCACAGCGGGATGCGCCTCCGAAGCGTCCCGTGATCGATCGAGTGGGTGCGCACGACGACCTCCTTCGTTGCACGGCACGGGGTCGAGCCCGTTCCCTGAGCGAGAGGGTCGCCGAGACGGCTAACGAGCCGCTAACCGGGGTGCATCATCCGACGAAGCGCTCCCCGCCGGCCGGCTCCTGGAACAAGGTGAGCTGCAGGCCGGCCGGAGCTTCCAGTCGCGAGTTGAGGGAGCCCCACGGCGTCGTCGTCGGCTCTGCCAGCACGGTCGCCCCGGCGTCCGCCAGCGTCTGCGTGCTCACGGCCGCGTCGTCGACCTCGAACGCGACGCGAATGTGCCCTGCGACACGGGAGCCGACCTCGACCTCGTCGATGTACTCGGCATGCTCAGGATCGGACAGCTCGAGCGTCGCTCGCCCCGCATCGAGAATCGTCACGCGGCCGTGCTCACCCGTGAACGCCCCGAGCTCGGTCAGGCCGAGCACGTCCCGATAGAACCGCAGGGCGTCGTCGTAGTCCTCGGCGGTAACGACGACGCGGAGCTGTCGGACGCTCACGCTTCGCGCGGGGCGGCGCCTGCGATCGCCGGGTCGACCTCGGCGCCGAACTTCGCGTCGAAGTTCTCGCGAAACATCGCGGCGAGCTCCTTCGCCTTGCGGTCGTACGCGTCCGGATCGCCCCACGTCGAGCGAGGGTCGAGGAGCTTCCTCTCGACGCCCGGGACCGAAACGGGCACCTCGAAGCCGAACAGCGGATCGGTCCGGAACGTCGCGTCGTCGAGCGCGCCGGAAAGCGCGGCATGGAGCAGCCCACGTGTCGCGGCGATCGGCATCCGGTGCCCGACGCCGAACGGCCCTCCTGTCCAGCCTGTGTTGACGAGCCACACCGAGGCCCCGTGGCGGTCGAGCTTCTCGCCGAGCATGCGGGCATACGTGGCGGGCGGCTGCGGAAGGAACGGAGCGCCGAAACAGGCCGAGAAGGTCGGCTGCGGCTCGGTCACGCCGAGCTCCGTGCCGGCGAGCTTCGCGGTGAACCCCGACAGGAACCAGTACATCGCCTGGTCGCGCGAGAGGCGCGCAATCGGCGGTAGGACGGCGAAGGCGTCCGCCGCGAGGAAGACGACCGAGCTCGGATGCCCCGCGCGCTTCGTCGGCAAGGCGTTGGCGATACGCTCGAGCTTGTACGCCGCGCGGGTGTTCTCCGTCTTCGAGTCGTCGTCGAGGTCGATCACGCCGCGCTCGTCGACCGCGACGTTCTCGAGGATCGTCCCGAACGTCCTCGTCGTGCGCCAGATCTGCGGCTCCGCCTCGGCCGAGAGCCTGATCACCTTCGCGTAGCAGCCGCCCTCGACGTTGAACACGCCGCTCGGGCTCCAGCCGTGCTCGTCGTCGCCGATCAACGCACGGTCGGGATCCGCCGACAACGTCGTCTTTCCGGTTCCCGAGAGGCCGAAGAACACGGCGACCCGGCCGTCCTCGCCGACATTCGCCGAGCAGTGCATCGGGAGCACGCCTTCGAGCGGGAGCCGGTCGTTCATCACAGTGAAGATCGACTTCTTGATCTCCCCGGCGTAGAACGTGCCGCCGATCAGGACCTCGCTGCGGCTCGGATGCAGCACGACGAAGGTGCCGCCGCGTGTGCCGTCCTCGTTCGGGTCCGCCTCCACCTCGGGCGCGTGGAGCACGAGCGAGTCGACCGCGAACCGCGCCATCTCGCGACCCGTGGGCGCGATGAACATCGTCTTGGCGAACAGCGCGTGATACGGGCTCGCCGTGACGACGCGGACGCCGACGCGATGATCGGGGTTGGCGCCGGCGAAGTGGTCGACGACGTAGAGGGTCTCCTGTCGCGCGAGGTGATCCACGACCTTCGTGCGCAGGCCCTCGAAGTGGTGCTCCGCGAGGGCGTGGTTGACGTCTCCCCACCAGATCCGGTCGGTCGACCCAGGCTCGTCGACGACGAACTTGTCCTCGGGCGAGCGGCCCGTGAACCGCCCCGTGTCGACGACGAGCGCACCGCCGTGCGCCAGCTTTCCGTCTCCACGCGCGAGCGCATGCGTGTAGAGCTGGGCGGTGGTCGGGTTGTGGATCACCCGCCCCTGCGGCGAGAGGCCGTGCTCGTCGAGAAGGGTCGGGCTCGTCGTCGCCGTCATGGTCGGGGTCTGCTCGCGGGCGAGCACCGGCAAACGGTAGTCGGAATCGGGCCGACGCGGGCGACGAGCCTCAGCTCGGCGTGGGCACGATCTCGCCGACGTCGGCGTCGCGCGCGACGAGGGACGCGTAGCGGCCGCCGAGTGCGAGCAGCTCGTCGTGCGTGCCGCGCTCGACGATGCGGCCGCGGTCGAGGACGACGATCTGGTCGGCGTCGCGCACCGTCGAGAGGCGGTGGGCGATCGCGATCACGGTGCGGCCCTCCGCAAGACGCTCGAGGGCGGCCTGGACGGCGCGCTCGGTCTGCGTGTCGAGTGCCGACGTCGCCTCGTCCAGGACGAGGATCGGCGGGTTGCGGAGGATCGTGCGCGCGATCGCGATCCGCTGCTTCTCGCCTCCCGAGAACCGGTACCCGCGCTCGCCGACGATCGTCTCGTACCCCTCCGGCAGCGACGCGATCAGGGTGTGGATCTGGCCGGCGCGCGCAGCCTCCTCGACCTCCTCGTCCGTCGCGTCGGGCTTCGCGAAGCGGAGGTTCTCGCGCACCGAGGCGTGGAAGAGGTACGTCTCCTGGGAGACGACTCCGACGGCCGCCGTCAGCGACGGGAACGTCACGTCGCGCACGTCGATGCCGTCGATCGACACCGTGCCGCGGGTCGCGTCGTAGAGGCGTGCGACGAGGTACGCGCAAGTCGTCTTCCCCGATCCCGTCTCGCCGACGAGCGCCGTCTTCGTCCCCGCGGGCACGGTGAACGAGACGTCCTCGAGCGTCCACGCGTCCTGCTCGTAGCGGAACCAGACGTCGTCGAACGCGACGTCGCCGCGGGGCCGGTCGATCTCACGCGTCCCCTCCGCGATGTCGACCGGCTGGTCGAGGTACTCGAAGATCCGGTCGAAGAGCGCGAGCGAGCTCTGCACCTCGAGCTGGACGCCGAGCAGGCTGCCGATCGGGAAGAAGAGGCGCGTCTGCAGCGTGGTGAACGCGACGAGCGTGCCGATCGTGATCGAGGTCGACCCGCGTTCGATCGTCCAGCCCGCGAACAGGTACACGAGAGCGGGCATCACCGCGAACGTCGTCTGGATCGCGGCCATCATCCAGCGCCCCGTCATGCGGCTCCGCACCTCCAGCCCCGCGAGGCGCTGCGACTCCGTCTCGAACCGCGTCGCGAGGTCGGTCGCGCGGCCCATCGTCTTCCCGAGCAGGATCCCGGAGACCGAGAGCGACTCCTGCACGATCGAGGAGACGTCGGCGAGGGACGCCTGGCGCTCGGCGGTCACCTTCTTGCGCTGCTCGCCGACCCGCTTGGTCAGCCAGACGAAGAGCGGCAGGAGCGCGAGCGCGAAGGCCGCCAGGCGCCAGTCGAGGAGCACCATCGCGATCACCGTCGCGATCACCGTCGTGACGTTCGACAACACCGACGTCGCCGTCGACGTGACGACGTTCTCGATCCCCCCGATGTCGTTCGCGATCCGGCTCTGCACCTCGCCGGTGCGCGTCCGCGTGAAGAACGCGAGCGAGAGCCGCTGGAGGTGGCGGTAGACGGACGTGCGCAGGTCGTGCATCACCGCCTGCCCGACGAGGTTCGAGAGGAGCGTCTGCCAGACGCCGAGGATGCCCGTCACGATCGGGATCGCGACCATGCCGGCGACGAGGGCGGTGAGGAGGCCGAGCCGCACGGTCGCCTCGCCGCTCGACGGGTCGACCTGGATCGCCGTGTCGAGCACCGCGCGGAGCAGGAACGGCGAGACGACGCCGAGCCCGGCAGAGAAGACGATCAGCGTCCCGACGAGGCCCAGGCGCGCCCGGTACGGGCCGAAGAGCCGGATGATCCGACGAAAATTCGCCTTCCGGACCGCGGGATCGGCCGGCCGCTCGGGCATTTCGGCGGTGGCGAACGAGTCGAAGCGGCGTCCCGGCACGGATCGAGTGTGCCTGAGGCGCTTTCCCACCCTGCCGGGCGGGAAAGCGCCTAGGAGATTGACATGGCTCGCACCGCGTCACGAACGCGGCCGGTGAGCTCGCGCGTCGCGGGGATCGTCGGATCGGCTCTTTCGACGTCGATCGGCGGGCCGATCACGATCCGAACGCGCGCGAGCCGCGGGATGCGGGTTCCCGGCCGGAGCACGTGCGCCGCACCGACGATCGCGACCGGGAGGAGAGGGGCTCCCGTCGTCAGCGCGAGGCGGGCGGCTCCGCGCTGCCACGGCCGGTCGACGTCGCCGAGCACCGTCCCCTGAGGAAAGATCGCGACCGCGTCGCCGCGCTCGAGCGCGCTCGCCAGCGCGGCGACGGCTGTCAGGTCCCCTCTCCGCCGCTCGACCGGGATCCCGCCGAGCCGGTCGAGCAGCCGGCCGGCGACCGGGTTCGACCAGAGCTCGCGCTTCGCGAGGAAGTGGAGTGGGCGCTCGATGGCGGCGCCGAGGAAGAACGGGTCCGAGAGCGAGTCGTGGTTGGCCACGACGATCGCCGGGCCGGTGGGGACGTTCTCCGCGCCGACGACCTCGAGGCGCCACACGAGCCGCAGCAGCGGGCCGAGGACCGCGCGGGCGATGCGATAGAGAATCACGTCTCCGGGCAGCCGCGGATCGCGTCCGCGGTCTCCTCGGCACGACGCTCATAGCCCTCCGGCGTCCCGTGGACCGCGTCCGCCGCCAGCAGCTCGGGGCTCCCGGCGACCAGCGTCGCCCAGTCGACGAGTCGGACGTTGCGATGCTCCGAACGCGCCTCCTCGAGCTCGTGGTTGAAGCCGGTTCGGGCGGCCCCGTCACGGACGATCGTCGCCCAGACGAGGCAGCGGTGGGGCCCGACGACGTCGATTGCCTCGTCGACGAGCCGTCGAAATTCGCGCTCGGAGCCGTCGGGGTCGTTCGTGCCGAGGCTGATGACGACCACGGGGGCGAGCCGCCTGTCGAGATCGCGCAGCTCCTCGATTCCCTCGGGCGTCGCACGTCCGACGCGGTCGTGGGCGTCGATCTGCCAGCCGGGCAGCAGCTTTCCGAGCTCGGGCTCGATGCCGACGTTGAGCGAGTCTCCGACGAGGGTGACCGAGCCGGTGTCCTGCGTCGCTCCGTCGTCGTCACGCAGGACGGCGAACGCGGCGACGCCGACGGCGATCGCGAGGACGAGAGCGAGGGAGAGTCGCATCGGGCAGGGGTGGCCTGGGCAGGCGTGGCCGGGACGGGCGAGAAACGGTAGTCGTGGACACGAACATCGCGGTCGAGCGGTTTCTCTCGAGCCCCGCGCTGTCGGACGCGACGCGACGCGCCTACGCCGCCGATCTGCGCGACTTCTCGACCTGGCTGCGCGGCGAAGGGCTCGAGCTCGACGACCTCGACGTCCGGACGCTCGCGGCGTACACGGCGGAGCTCGGTCGTGCGCGTCGCGGGCTCGCACCGACGACGATCGCACGCCGTCTCTCCGCCGTTCGCTCGCTCGCTCGGCATGCCCTCGGGCCGGCTCGCGTACCCGACGCGGCGCTCGCGCCGCGGCGTCCGCGGAGGCTGCCCGAGACACCTGCGCTGTCGGAGGTGGAGTCGGCGGTCGACGCGGCGGCGGGGCGCGACGGCGGCCCGCTGGCGTTACGCAACGCGGCGCTGCTCGAGCTCGTCTACTCCTGTGGCCTGCGATCGGCGGAGGCAGTCGGCCTCGACCTCGGAGACGTCGACCTGGATCGTGAGCACCTCCACGTCCGGGGCAAGGGGAACAAGGAACGGCTCGTGCCTGTCGGCGAGGAGGCGGCCTGGCTGCTCGCGCGGTGGCTGCGCGACGGCAGGCCGCAGCTCGCCCGTGGTGCGTGCGACGCCCTCTTCGTCTCCGTGCGCGGGAACCGGCTCGACACGAGCGTCCTCCGTCGGCTGCTTCCCAATCCGCACCGCCTCCGCCACGCGTACGCGACGCACCTCCTCGAAGGCGGCGCCGACCTCCGCACGATCCAGGAGCTCCTCGGGCACGCGTCGCTCTCGACGACGCAGATCTACAGCCACGTCGACGCGCGGCGGTTGCGGCGCGTGTACGACCACGCGCACCCGCGTTCGTAGCGCGGCGCGCAGGAGGGAGCGCGGCGCCGCCGAATCGGGTCCCGCCGCGATGAGCGACCTGACCGACCCCGACGTCGAGAGCTTCCTGCTCCTCCTCGCGGCCCGCCGCTCGCCGCGCACGGTCGACGCGTACCGTCGCGACCTGGCCGCCTTCGCGGCGACGATCGACGGGCGCATCGGCGAGACGACGACCGACGAGATCGAAGCGTGGCTCGCCGCGATGCGCGCGGACGGTCGCGCTCCCGCCACGATCGCGCGCCGCCTCGCCGCCGTGCGAGCCTACTTGCGCCACCTCACGCTGATGGGAACGCGCTCCGACAACCCGGCGGCCTCGATCGCCGGACCGCGAAGAGCGCGAACGGTCCCGCGGACGCTCTCGCCGGCCGAGGCCGAGCGCCTCGTCGAGACCGCCGGCGGAACGTCGCCGCGTGCGATGCGCGACCGGGCGCTCGTCGAGCTGCTCTACGGCGCCGGCCTCCGCGTCTCCGAGGCGATCGGGCTCGTCAAGGCCTCGGTCGACCTCGACCAGCGCATCGTCAGAGTCGTCGGGAAGGGCAGCAAGGAGCGCCTCGTCCCCCTCGGGCGGCCGGCAGCCGACGCCGTGCGGCGGTACATGGCGCTCGGACGGCCGCACCTCGACCGTCGGCATCGCCCCGATCTCTTCCTCAACGCGCGTGGCGGCGCACTGACCCGGGCGGGAGCGTTCCTGATCCTCCGCCGCCTGGCCGACCGCGCAGGCCTCGAGCCGGGCCGCGTGCATCCGCATCTCCTCCGCCACTCGTTCGCGACCCACCTGCTCGAAGGTGGCGCCGACCTCCGGAGCGTCCAGGAGATGCTCGGCCACGCCGACGTCGGAACGACCGAGCGCTACACGCACGTCTCCGACCGGCACCGCCGCGAGGCGTACTTCCGCGCGCACCCGCACGCCCGACGCCGAGGCGAACGAACGCCGGACGCCCGTTAGGAAGGCGGGACCCGGGAGTGCCGGGGCGCGGTTCTAGCCTCGCCCCCCTTCTTCGGAGGCCAGAGCGACTGCGCGCGCGACCGTCTCCTCGTCGGGATCGACAAGGGTGACGTGGCCGATCTTCCGGCCTGGGCGCGGGGCCTTGCCGTAGAGGTGCAGATGCGCTCGGGGCAACTCCAGCAGCTCCTCGACGGGCGGGATGCCGCCGATCACGTTGACCATCACCGACGGCGCTCGCAGGGCCGTCGATCCGAGAGGGAGACCGAGAATCGCCCGCAGATGATTCTCGAACTGGCTCGTCTCCGCGCCGTCGATCGTCCAGTGGGCCGTGTTGTGGACGCGTGGCGCAAACTCGTTCGCGAGCAGTCGCCCGCCGGCCTCGAACAGCTCGACGGCGATCACACCGACGTACCCGAGCGCATCCAGCAGCCGGGTGCAGATCCTCTCGGCCTCGACCTGCGGCGCATCGCGCGCCGGCGCCCGCGTCACGCGGAGGATGCCCTCACGGTGCACGTTTTCGCCGACCGGCCAGAAGCGCGTCTCGCCGTCGCGCGCGCGCACGCCGACGATCGAGAGCTCCCGGTCGAAGGCGACGAGCTCCTCGGCGAGCTCGCCGTCTTCGAGCGGCTCGTCCCGATCGACCCGCCGTTGTCCCTTCCCGTCGTACCCGAGGCGGCGCGTCTTCACGAGCGCGGGCAGGCCGGTCTCCTCCAGCCTCCCGAACCTTGCGGTCGGAATCCCCAGCGAGCGGAACAGCTCCTTCTCGGACAAGCGGTCCTGGCCGTGCTCCAGGGCACGCGGTCCCGGGACTGCTCCCACGCCTGCGGCAGCCTCCACGGGGACGTTCTCGAACTCGTACGTCACGACCGCCGCGCCGACGGCCAACCGGTCGAGCGCGTCGCGGTCGTCGTAGGGCGCGACGACGAGCTCGCCCACCTCACGCGCACAGGCGTCGGGGGACGGGTCGAGGAACCGAAACGAGAGGCCGAGGGGAAGGCCCGCGAGCCCGAGCATGCGCCCGAGCTGCCCGCCCCCGATGCAGGCAACGAGTGTCATCCCGGCTACGCCGCCGGGTCGGGACTGTCCAGGACCGCCTGCGTCTGGGCCACTCGGAAACGCCGCAGTCGCTCGGCGAGTGCCGTGTCCGAGCCCGCGAGGATCGCAGCGGCGAGCAGCGCCGCGTTGACCGCGCCCGCGCGACCGATCGCGAGCGTCCCCACCGGGATTCCGGCCGGCATCTGGACGATCGAGAGCAGCGAGTCCATGCCCGAGAGCGCTTTGGACTCGACCGGAACCCCGAGCACCGGCAGCGCCGTCTTCGACGCGGCCATCCCGGGCAGGTGGGCCGCGCCTCCCGCGCCCGCGATCAAGACCCTGAGGCCGCGTCCCTCGGCCGAGGCCGCGTACTCGAAGAGCATGTCCGGGGTCCGGTGCGCCGAGACGACGCGTTGCTCGAACGGCACGCCGAGCTCCTCGAGCGTCTCGGCGGCGTGCCGCATGGTCTCCCAGTCGGAGCGCGAGCCCATGATCACCCCGACGAGCGGCGACGCCACGAGCGGAGGCTACTTCGTCCTGGACTTCTTGAGCAGCGCTGCCGCGACGACGCGCGCGGCCTCGCGGACGTCGCGGTCCTGATCGTCGTCCTGTGCGATCCCCTCGAGGAGCTGGATCGTCCCGCGGTCGGGTGTCCCGTTGCGAAGACAGGCGATCGCCAGCCGGCGGACCGCGGCGTTCGGATCGCGCATCGCGAGCTCGTTGAGGAGCGGCCGGTACGTGTTCACGTCGCCAGGGTGGTCGGAGGACAGCGTCGTCAGCGCGATCAGCGCCGACCCGCGCGCCGCCGCGCTCTCGTCCTCGAGCCCTCGACGAAGAAGCTCCAGCTTTTGCCGGAAGCGGAACTGGCCGACCGCCCTGAACGCCTGGCCACGGACGCGGTAGTCGGAGTTGCGCGCAGCCGCCTCGAGCTCGTCGTCCCACTGCGCGCGCAGGGATGCGAGCTCCTGCTCGCTGCCCGGCGTGCGGGCGAGCTCCTCGGCGCGGGCTGCGGCTTCGGCCAGCTCCACGACGCGACCTAGACCGCCGAGAACGATCGGGCGGCCGGGCCGACGTACCGGGCCGACGGCCGCACGAGCCGGCCGAGGCGCTTCTGCTCGAGGATGTGGGCCGACCAGCCGGCCGTCCGCGAGCACGCGAACATCGCGGGCGCGAGTTGCGGCGGGACGTCCGCCACGTCGAGCACCACGGCCGACCAGAACTCGACGTTCGTCGCAAGCACCCGATCCGGCTTCCGCGCGTGCAACTCCGCGAGCGCGACCTGCTCGAGCTCCTCGGCCACCTCGAACCGCGGCGAGCCGAGCTCCTGCGCGGTCCGGCGCAGCAGCCGCGCGCGTGGATCCTCGGCGCGGTAGACGCGGTGTCCGAAGCCCATCAGTCGGTCGCCTCGGTCGAGCAGATCGTTGACGAAGCCCTCGACGGACGGCGCGGCGGCCGCGCCGTCGAGCATCGGCAGCACCCGCGCCGGCGCGCCGCCGTGCAGCGGCCCCGAGAGGGCCCCGACGGCGGACGAGAGCGCGGCAGCGCAATCGGCGCCCGTCGACGCGACGATCCGTGCCGTGAAGGTGGAGGCGTTGAGCCCGTGCTCCGCGGTGCAGATCCAGTATGTGTCGATCGCGGTGACGTCCTTGGGGTCCGCCTCGCCCCGCCACTCGAGCAGGAACCGCTCGGCGGTGGTCTCCCCCTGCGCGACGACCGCGGGGTCGACGCGGTCGGCGTGACCGTCGGCCAGCCTGGCGGACTGCGCGCAGACCGAGATCATCGTCGCGGAGAGACGCCGGAGGTCCTCGCGGGCCTCGTCGTCGGAGATGTCGATCAGCTGCCCGAGGCCCCACTCCCCGCCGAGCCGCGCGGTGACGGTCTGCAGGTCGGACGGGGTGCGGCCGGTGAGGTCGCGAGCGGCGTAGTCCTCGGAGGGCGGTAGCCCCGGTTCGGGCGACTCGTCCACCAGCAGCCCCCACACCTGCTCGAACGGCACGGAGCCGACGAGCTCCTCGATGTCGACCCCGCGATAGCGGAGCGCGCCGCCGTCGCGGTCCGGCTCGGCGATCTCCGTCTCGAAGGCGACGACGCCCTCGAGGCCAGGCTTGAAGTCGGTCATCGGGCTCCCTTCCCCTCCGTCGGCTCGAACGCGGACGGTACCCGATCGGTCATCCGGGGCAGTGTCACTATCCTCACGCGTCGATGGCGTACGACGTGACACTCGTGCCGGGCGACGGGACCGGCCCGGAGCTCACCGAAGCGACCCGCCGGGTGCTCGAGGCGACCGGCGTCACGTTCGCCTGGGACGTCCGCGAGGCGGGGGTCGACGTGATGGAGACGGCCGGGACGCCCCTGCCGCCCGAGACGCTCGAGTCGATCAAGCGCAACGGCGTGGCGCTGAAGGGCCCGATCACGACGCCCATCGGCACGGGCTTCCGCTCGGTCAACGTCGCGTTGCGCCACGAGCTCGGCCTTTATGCATGCGTCAGGCCGTGCAAGACCTACCCGGGCGTGCGCTCGCGCTACGAGGACGTGGACGTCGTGATCATCCGCGAGAACACGGAGGATCTCTACGCGGGCATCGAGTTCGAGTCCGGCACCGACGACGCGCATGCGGTGATCGACTTCCTGAACGCGCGCCAGCCCAAGCAGATCAGGGCGAGCTCCGGAATCTCGATCAAGCCGCTCAGCCCCGAGGGCTCCGAGCGGATCATCCGCTTCGGCTTCGAGTACGCGAAGGCGAACGGACGCCGCCGCGTCTCGTGCATCACGAAGGCGAACATCATGAAGCACACGGACGGGCTCTTCCTCGCCGTGTTCCGCGAGGTCGCGAAGGACTACCCGGAGATCGAGGCGTGGGAGACCCTGGTCGACGCGCTCTGCATGGGCCTCGTCCAGCGCCCGGAGGAATTCGACGTGCTCGTGCTGCCGAACCTCTACGGCGACATCATCAGCGACCTCACCGCCGGCCTCGTCGGCGGACTCGGCGTCGCGCCCGGCGCGAACATCGGCGCCAACGCCGCCGTCTTCGAGGCGACGCACGGCTCGGCGCCGAAGTACACCGGCCAGAACAAGGTCAACCCGACGGCGATGATCCTCTCGGGAAAGCTGATGCTCGAGCACCTCGGCGAGCGCGATGCCGCCGCGAGGCTCGAGGCCGCCGTCGCGGCCGTGATCGCCGAGGGGAAGAGCGTGACCTACGACCTCAAGCCGACGCGCGACGACCCGTCCGCCGTCGGCACGTCCGAGTACGCGGACGCCATCATCGCGCGGCTCGCCTGACGCGGGCCCGCGCCTAGCCCAAGGGAGAGACCGTGACTGGCAGGAAGAAAGTGACCGTCGTCGGGGCGGGAAACGTCGGTGCGACGTGCGCGCTCGAGGTGGCACGCCGCGACTACGCGGACGTCGTCCTCGTCGACATCATCCCGAACTTCGCCGCAGGGAAAGCGCTCGACATGAACCAGATGGCGTCGGTCACCGGCTATGAGCCGGCGATCGTCGGCAGCGAGCGCTACGACGAGACGAAGGGCTCGGACGTCGTCGTGATCACCGCCGGCAAGCCTCGCTCGCCGGGCATGAGCCGCGACGACCTCGTGACGACCAACGAGGCGATCGTCGCGTCCGTGACGAAGGAGGTCGCTCGGCGCTCGCCGAAGGCCGTGATCGTCGTCGTCTCGAACCCGCTCGACGCGATGTGCCACGTCGCGCAGGCCGTCTCCGGGTTTCCCAAGGAGCGGGTCGTCGGCATGGCGGGCATCCTCGACACCGCTCGCTTCTCCGCCTTCATCGCCTGGGAGACCGGTTCGTCGGTCAAGGACGTGCAGGCGATGGTGCTCGGCGGCCACGGCGACCAGATGGTCCCCGTCGTCTCCGCGACGACCGTCGGAGGCGTGCCGCTCGAGCAGCTCACGACCAGGGGGAAGATCTCGAAGATGGTCGAGCGGACACGGAAGGGCGGCGGCGAGCTCGTCTCGCTGCTCGGCACCTCGGCCTGGTACGCACCCGGCGCCGCGGCCGCGCAGATGGTGGACGCGATCTGCCTCGACCAGAAGCGCGTCCTCCCCTGCACCGCGCTGCTCGAGGGCGAGTACTCGGTCGACGGGCTCTACATGGGAGTTCCCGTGCGGCTCGGCGCGGGCGGCGTGGAGGAGATCGTGAAGCTCAAGCTGAGCGCGCAGGAGAAGAAGATGGTGCGGGAGTCGGCGGCCGCCGTCCGCGAGGTCGTCGGCGTCCTGACGACGACCTCGTAGCCGCCGTCCGGCGCCGCGGCGCTTCACCGGCGCTGAACACCTGCAGGGGTACCCTTCGCCGCGATGGAGCTCGGACTTGCCGGACGCACGGCGATCGTGTGCGGCGCCTCGTCCGGCATGGGCCTCGCGGTCGCGGAGGCGCTCGCCGCGGAGGGCGCCAACGTCGCGATGTTCGCGCGGCGGCGCGAGCTCCTCGAGCGGGAGGCCGAGCGGCTCGGCGCGCTCGCCGTCCAGGGAGACCTCACCATTCCCCAGCACCTCGAACGGCTCGCGCAGGCGACGGTCGGCGCGTTCGGCGGCGTCGACATCCTCGTCCTGAACGGCGGCGGACCTCCGGCTGGCGCGGCGGCCACGCTCACCGCGGCGTCCGTCGAGGAGGCGGTCGCGCTGCTCCTGACGTCGCACGTCACGCTCGTCGGGCACTGCCTCCCCCACCTCCGCGCGAGCGGTCGCGGGCGCATCCTCGCGATCGAGTCCTCGTCCGTGCGCGAGCCGCTCGCGAACCTCGCGCTCTCGAACGCCGTGCGGCCCGGCGTCGTGGGGTGGCTCAAGACGCTGGCCCGTGAGCTCGGCCCAGACGGCATCACCGTCAACACCATCGCTCCCGGGCGCATCGACACCGACCGCCTGCGGGCGGTGTACGGCGACGAGGGGCCGCCCGCCGCGGATCTCGAGCAAGTCCCGCTCCGGCGCCTCGGGACGGCGGCCGAGATCGCCGCGGTCGTCGCGTTCCTCGCCTCCGATCGGGCGGGCTACGTGACGGGCGCGGTCGTGCCCGTCGACGGCGGCCTCACGCGCGGCCTGCTGTGAGAGGCTCGGCACCCCGCTGGCTCGCGCTCTCCGGCGCGGCCCTCCTCGCGGTCGTGGTGCTCCTCGCGGCGACGCTGCCGGCCGACGACTACCTCTACGTCCCGAACGGCGCACATCCGGTCGCGACCAACGTCGCCGTGGAGGGAAAGAAGGATCCCGGAGGGCCTGGCGGCATCTACTACGTCGACGTCACGGTCCGCAAGGTCCGCTGGCTCGAACGCCTCCTGCCGTTTCTGCGTCCCGACGGGGCGTCACTCGTGCCGGCAGACGTGGTCACCGCGCCGGGCGAGAGCTTCCGCGACCGGATCGCGGAGGCTCGCGTGGAGATGAACCGCTCCGAGCAGGTCGCCGCGGCGGTGGCGCTCCGGGCCGGCGGCCTCGACGTCACGACGAGGCCGCTCGGCGTGCTCGTGGAGGCCGTCGCAGTCGACGTGCCCGCCGCGAAGGTGCTCGAAAGCGGCGACGTGATCGTCCGGGCGGCCGGAAGGCAGACGCTGACCGTGAGCGAGCTCCGCCGGGCGACCGGAACGCTGCGGCCGGGGGACGAGCTCGTGCTCCGCCTGCGGCGCGACGGGAAGACGCTCGACCGCACCGTGGCCACCGTCCGCGCGCCCGACGAAGCCGGCAAGGCGATCATCGGGATCCGCGTGGCGCAGGACGCGAAGATCCGGCTTCCGGTGAAGGTCGACATCGATCTCGGGAACGTCGGCGGGCCGTCTGCCGGTCTTCCGTTCGCACTCCAGATCTACAAGGAGCTCGGGAACGACGTCGACGGCGGCAACCGCGTGGCGGCGACCGGGGAGATCGAGCTCGACGGCAACGTCGGGTCGGTCGGCGGGATCAAGCAGAAGACGTACGGCGTCCGCTCGTCCGGAGCGGACGTGTTCCTCGTCCCGGCTGGGGAAAACGCGGCGACGGCGCGCCGGTATGCAGGGGGCTTGCGGATCGTCCCTGTGGAGAGTTTTGAACAGGCGTTGCACGCACTGGAAACGCTCCCCCAGAAATAGACCCTTTGCAGGCATTTCGTCAGGAAGGGCGACACCCGCAAAATGCGGTGTTTTCTGCCCCGGAGGGGGTTGCGGAGACTGCCGGACAGCGCCACAATCCCCGCTGTCCAGCAGGGTCAAGGGCAAGGGGAACAGAGGGGACATGAGCAAGCGAGCTATCGCGACGTGCGAGGACTGCTACTTCCGCAAAGAGGGTCTGTGCGCTCTCCCGGGTAACAGCCCGTGCCCCACCTTCCGCGCCGCCACGGCTCACCTGACACCGCCGGTGCAGCCGCGCCTGATCCTCCGCGCGCCCCTTCCGCAGGTCGCGCACGCCGCAGGCGCATAAGATCGCCGCGTGAGCAGCGCGCCACTCCCGCCTGGGGACGACGACCGATCCCGGACCGACTCCCGGGAGATCCCGTGGAAGCTGGTGCTCTGGGTCGCGATCGCCGTCTACGCGCTCGCCTTCCTCCTGCTGAACGACGACAAGCAGTCGGTCGACTTCGTCTTCTTCACCGTGAACACGCGGCTCCCCTGGCTGATCCTGCTCAGCATGGCGCTGGGTGCGGCGCTCGCGATCATCGGCCCGCGCTGGTGGCGCAGCCGACGCCGAGGCTGAGGACGCTCAGAGCAGGCGCGCGAGGATGCGGACGCCCTCGGCGATCCGCTCGGGCGGCTCGTAAGAGAACGCGAGCCGCGCGGAGCTCGTTCCGCCGGATCCTGCGGGGAAGAAGTCCGCCCCGCGGACGAACGTGACCCCGGCCTCCGTCGCGCGGGCGAGGAGGTCGCCCGCATCGACGCTCTTGCCGAAGTCGACCCAGAGGAAATAGCCGCCCCGGGGCCGATTCCAGGTCGCCCGCCCGACGAGCTCGTCGTGGAGCGCGGCGAGCATCGCGTCGCGCTGGGCGCCGAGGATGCCGCGGATCCGGTCGAGGTTCGGTCGGAAGCCGTTTCGCTCGAAGAGCTCGTGCACGATCGCCTGCGTGAGGAGCGGCGGCGAGATGTACGTCGAGACGGCGCGCTCGTCGAACGCCGGGACGAGCGCCTCGGGCACGACGAACCAGCCGACGCGGAGCCCCGGCGCGACGGTCTTCGAGAAGGACGACGTGAACGTCACGCGCTCGCCCCCCTCGAGCGCGTGGAGGCGTGGCGGCGCGGACCCCTCGTAGCGCACGAGGCCGTACGGGTCGTCCTCGAGCACGTCGAGGTCGTGGGCGCGCGAGAGCTCGGTGATCCGGAGCCGGCGACGCTCACCCAGCGTGCGGCCGCTCGGGTTCTGGAACGTGGGAATGGTGTACAGGAACGAGATCTCCCCGCCCTTCTCGAGCTCCGCCTCGAGAGCATCGGGCACGAGCCCCTCCTCGTCCATCGGCAGCGCGACGACGTCGACGCCCTGCCAGCGGAGAAGCTTGAGCGGCCGGTCGTACGTCGGGCCCTCGACGAGCACCCGGCCCGGCCGCCGGGCGAGCTGCACGGCGGAGTAGAAGACGAAGCCCTGGAGGCCGCCGGTCGTCAGGAAGATGCGCGCCGGGTCGACGTCGTGCCGGCGGGCGAGCACCTCCCGGAGCGGGCCGTACCCACCGCCCGTCCCGTAGGAGAGGATCGTCTTGCCGTCCCGCTCGAGGGCGACGCGCGCGCAGTCGGAGAGGAGCTCCGGATCGAGGCAGGCCGGGGACGGAGCGCCGCGCGCGAACGAGATCGGAGCCACGCGCCGAGCCTACCGGCGGGGCGTGACGGGCAGGCCTCCGCGTCCGTCTCGGACTTCGGCTTCGTGCCTTGCACGGGATCGGGCGGCGACCGACCCGGCTGCTACCTTTCGGGAACGGTCGGCACGACGTCGGCCCGTGAGATCCGCTTCGTTCGACTCCTTGTGGGCTCGAGTGTGGTAGGTCTCGAGCCAGATTCACGACAACACAGGAGTCACATGTCGCAGGACACATTCGCTGCGCTCGGCGTGAGCGCAGAACTGACCGCGGTGCTCGAAGCGCGCGGCATCGACAGCCCGTTTCAGATCCAGACGCGGGCCATCCCGCCCGCGCTCGCGGGCACGGACCTCCTCGCGAAGTCGCCGACGGGCTCGGGCAAGACCCTCGCCTTCGCGATCCCTCTCGTCGAGCGCGCACCGCACGACGACGCACGTCCAGCCGCGCTCGTGCTCGTCCCGACGCGCGAGCTCGCCGTCCAGGTGACCGAGGAGATCCAGACGCTCGCGACCGCCCGTGACCTCAGCGTGGCAACCGTGTACGGCGGTGTCGCGCTCCGCCAGCAGGCGAACGTCGCGCGTTTCGCGGACATCATCGTGGCCACGCCCGGCCGCCTCCAGGACCTGCTCGACCGACGGCTGATCACGCTCGACGCCGTGGAGATCCTCGTCCTCGACGAGGCCGACCGGATGCTCGACATGGGCTTCAAGCCACAGGTCGACCGAATCGTGAAACGGCTGCCGCGCGACCGCCAGACGATGTTCTTCTCGGCGACGCTCGACGGCGAGGTCGGGGAGCTGGCAAGCGCCTACACGCAGTCGCCGGTCCGGATCGAGGCCGAGCTCCCGAGCGAGCACGCACCCGGCGACATCGAGCACCGGTTCGTCCCGGTCACGGCCGACACGAAGGTCTCGACGCTGGTCGAGCTGCTCCACGCCGAGCGCGGGCTCGCGCTCGTGTTCGTGCGCACCAAGCGCGGCGCCGACCGGCTCGCGCGCAAGCTCGCACAGCAGGGCGTGAAGGCCCTCGCGATGCACGGCGACCTGACCCAGGGGCAGCGCCAGCGCGCGCTCGAGCGCTTCGACTCCGGCAACGTCACGACCCTGATCGCGACGGACGTCGCGGCTCGAGGGCTCGACCTCGACGACGTGACGCACGTGATCAACTTCGACCCCCCGGAGGACGGGAAGTCGTACACCCACCGGGTGGGTCGCACGGGCCGCGCCGGCCGGTCGGGCACGGGCGTGACGCTCGTCCTGCCGGAGCAGCAGGCAGACATGAGTCGCGTCGCGCGACTCAACGGGCAGCACGAGACGTTCGTCTCGACCGGGATGAAGACGGCCGCCCCCAAGCTCATCTACTCGTCGCGCCGGCGCGGCGCGTGGGGCTCGACCAGGCCGCGCCGGAAGATCTGACCCTTCCGGGAGGAGTCAGGCGAAGAACGTGTCGTCGTGCGCGTACGGCGGTGCGCACATGCACAGGATCCGAACGCCGTCCGGGCCCGCGATCAGCTCGTGCCGTGCGCCGGGTGGGATGAGGACTGCGTCGCCTTCACGCACGTCGCGCACGACCCCGTCGACCTCGAGCACACCGCCCCCCTCGGTCACGAGGTAGATCTCCTCGGCCCGTGCGTGGTAGTGGCGCTGCGTGGCCTGCCCCGGCTCCAGCTGCGCCTCGGCGAGCGACTGCGCCCGGGTGTGATGGAGCTCGCGGATCGTCGACCCGTCCTTGGTCGTGAACGGCTCGGCGTCGGCGAGCGAGCGCAGCTCCACGGGCGCGATCCTACGTGTCTGCCCTGGCGGCGAGGGCCTGCTCGATGCGCTCGAGGCGGGCCATGAGCTCGGCCCGCAGCTCCGCGTCGTGCGCGCGCTGCTGGGCCTGGGCGCGCGAGACGAAGACCGACACGACGAGCGACGTCGTGATCGGGATCGCGCTCACGCCGGCGACCATCAGGAAGGACGCGATCACCCGTCCGCTGGTGCTCGTCGGTATCACGTCGCCGTAGCCGACTGTCGTCACGGTGACGATCGCCCACCAGAGGGCGTCGGCGAAGTCGCCCATCGCCGGATCGACGAGCCGCTCGAGGACTGCAGCGACGAAGGCGAGGCTCAACGCAACGAGCGCCACCATGCGCACCGCGCGGAAGATCGTCAGCCGCTCGATCGCACGCTGAACTCGCTCCTCCATCCGCGGGCGCACAGATGCGTGTTCGCCCGACGGGCGCCGCTCCCTGCGTCAGTCGACGATGCGGACGGATTCGCCCACGAGCTCCCAGACGCTCACCGCGGTCACGACGACCAACGCCGCCGGGACTGCGATGCGGCCGACACGTCCTGCGAGCCCGTCGAGGCGCGCTCTGCGCAGGACGAGCGCGCCGGCTGCAACGAGCGCCGCGAAGACGAGCGCGAACGTCCCTGCCACTGCGGCGACGCCGAGCGCGACGCTCTGCCGCCGGTCCGACCAGGGCTCTACCCGGCTCCAGCGCTCGACGAGCACGACGACGAGGGCGGCCGCGGCGCCGGGCAGGAAGACGAAGAGCGCTACGGCGAGGGCGGCTGGCTCCAGGAACGTGAAGTCGACGCCGTCCTCGTGGACGACGTTCGCGCCGCCGAGCGCGGCCGCAAAGACGGACCAGAGCGGCAGCCGGAGCCGCGGCCGGATCGCGCCGCGGAACGCGGCGTAGAGCACGCCGTTGATCCCGCCGAGCATCGCCATCGCGAGCACGAGTTGGACGGTGTCGAAGGTGACGACGCCGATCTCGAAGCCGTCGTCAGAGGTCATGCCGAGCACGTCGTCGGACGACGTGAGCCGCAGGAGCAGCATCGCGAGCCGTCCGCCGATGCCACCGACCACGCCTCCCGCAATCGCGCCCGCCGCGGCTCCGACGAGCACCCACCATATGACGCTTCGCAGGTCCTCCGCGAAGGTCTCGGAGCGCCTCGCGCGGGTCACGACGTCCACACGGTCGCAGTCAGCGGCCGAGTTCGGCCGCGAGCTGAGCGGTCTCGGTCGGCGTCGTACCCACACGGATGCCGCGCGCCTCGAGCGCCTTCTTCTTCCCCTCGGCCGTTCCCGAGGAGCCGGAGATGATCGCCCCCGCATGCCCCATCGTCTTGCCCGGTGGCGCCGTGAAGCCGGCGATGTAGGCAACGACGGGCTTCGTCATCTCCGCCTCGATGAAGTCCGCGGCCTTCTCCTCCTCGTCGCCGCCGATCTCGCCGACCATGACGACGTACTTCGTCTCGGAGTCGGCCTCGAAGAGCGTCAGCACGTCGATGAACGACGACCCGACGATCGGGTCACCGCCGATCCCGACGATGGTGGAGTTGCCGAGACCCATCTGCGTGAGCTCGTGGCCGATCTGGTACGTCAGCGTGCCGGAGCGGGAGACGAGGCCGATGTCGCCGGGCGCGAAGATCTCCGCGGGGATGATCCCGACGTTCGCCTTGCCCGGCGAGAGGGCGCCCGGGCAGTTCGGCCCCAGCATCCGGACCCCCTTCGACCGGATGTACGCGTGGATGCGCAGCATCTCGTGTGCCGGGACGCCTTCCGTGATCGTGACGACGGTGTGGACGCCGGCGTCGACCGCCTCGTAGATCGCGTCGGCGGCAAACGGGGCCGGGACGAAGATCATCGTGGTGTTCGCGCCGTGCTCCGCAACGGCCTCGGCCACCGTGTTCAGAACGGGAACGCCGTCGACGTCCTGACCGCCCTTTCCGGGTGTGACTCCGGCGACGAGCTGCGTCCCGTACTCGCGGTTCCGGAGGCCGTGGAAGCGGCCCTCGGAGCCGGTCAGCCCCTGGACGACGAGGCGCGTGTCGTCGTCGACGAAGATCGCCACTAGTACCCCTTCGCCGCGCGGATCGCGATCTTGTCGAGCGTCAGCCGCCCTTCGGCGACCCGGTCGCCGAGCAGGTCCTCCACGAGCTGCGCCTCCTCGCCCTCACAGCCCGTGCGCGCGAGCCAGGCGGCGAAGTCGAACGTGTGAGCCGAGAGGCGAACGTCGCCGATCTCGAGGCCGGCGTCCTCGACGAGCCCGCGCCACTCGGCCTCGGTGTAGTTCCGCACGTGCGAGGGGTCGCGTCGGCGCTCGGCCTCCTCGACCTCGTCGCCCATGAAGACGGTGTCGACGAGGAGCACGCGGTCCCGGCTCACCCGGGCCATCTCGCGGACGGCGGCTGCGGGGTCGGCGAAGTGGTGCGCGGCGGTCCTGCAGGCGACGACGTCGAACGCGCCGTCGGCGAAGGGCAGCGACTCGGCTCTCGAGACGACGTCCGGGCGCATTCCCGGTGCGGGATCCGACGTGACGACCTCGATCCCCGCCTCGCGCAGTCGGCGGGCGACGTGACCGCCGCCGGTCGCCACGTCGAGCGCCGTCCGCGCGCCGGCCGCCCAGGCGACGAGCTGGTCGAGGTCCTCGCCCTCGCGGTGCGCGTCGGACTCCACGTAGGCGTCGGCGCGGCCACTCCAGATGTCGCTCGTCATGCGGCCAGCTCCACGGCCAGCTTCGCCGCCTCGAGCATCGTCGGCGAGACGCGGAGGTTCGCGGGCGCGGCCTCGGCGAGGATCTGCCGGCCTTCCTCGGCATTCGTGCCGTCGAGCCGGACGACGATCGGCAGCTCGAGGGACATTTCGCCGAGCGCCTGGAGGATCCCGCGCGCGACCTCGTCGCAGCGCGTGATGCCGCCGAAGATGTTGAAGAAGATCGCCTTCACCTGCGGGTCCTGCGTGATCACCGAAAGAGCGTCGACGACCCCCTGTGCGTCGCCGCCGCCGCCGAGGTCGCAGAAGTTTGCGGGGCGGCCGCCCGCGAAGGTGACGACGTCGACCGTCGACATCGTCAGCCCCGCGCCGTTGCCGAGCACGCCCACGTCGCCGTCGAGCCGCACGTACGTCACGTGCTTCTTGCGCGCGAGCGCCTCGAGCGGGTCGGCGGCCTCGAGGTCGCGCATCTCCGCGACGTCGGGGTGGCGGAAGAGCGCGTTGTCGTCGACCGTGAACTTCGAGTCGAGCGCCTTGACCTCCCCTTCGGGGGTGACGATGAGCGGGTTGATCTCGCACAGCATCGCGTCGAAGCCGACGAACGCCTCGTGGAGCTTCCCGACGATCGCCGCGATCTGCTTCTGCTCGGAGGGGTCGCTCACCCCGGCGCCGTAGACGAGCCGCCTGGCTTGCCAGGGATGGAATCCCTCCAGCGGGTCGACGCGGAGCTGGACGAGCGCGTCCGGGCTCTCCGCGGCCACCTGCTCGATGTCGACGCCGCCCTCGGTCGTGAACATGTAGAGCGCCTGCTTCGCGCCGCGATCGAACGTCAGGGAGAGGTAGTACTCCTTCGCGATGTCCGAGGCGCGCTCGATCCACAGCTTGCGGACGACGTGGCCGCGGATGTCGAGCCCGAGGATCTCCTTCGCCCGTTCCTCCGCCTCGTGGGCGTTCGCCGCGAGCTTGATCCCGCCGGCCTTCCCGCGTCCTCCGGTGAGCACCTGGGCCTTGACCACGACCGGCCCACCGAGCACCTCGGCGGCCTGGCGAGCCTCGCCCGGAGTCGTTGCGAGACGGCCCTCCGAGACGGGGATCCCGACCCTCCGGAAGAGCTCTTTGCCCTGGTACTCGTAGAGGTCCACGCCGCGCGGCAGGCTATCGAAGACGCCCCACCGGACGGAGGCGCCACCGTGCGTGGGTCGCGGCGGCCTGTGCGAGCATGACGCCGATGCAGCGTCCCGCCGCCGTCCTGGTCGCGCTCGGCACGCTCCTGCTCGCCTCCGGCTGCGGCTCGTCGGGCACGGCGCCTCCGCCGGCCGTCGCCGCGCCGCCGCAGGCCGAGGAGCTGGCCTGGAACGAGCGAACCCCGGAGACGGGCCCCGGCCTCGTCTTCCGCGTGCACCGCTTCGCCGTGACCGAGCACGGCTGGGAGGCGGACGTCGAGGTCGAGAACCGGTCGGAGATCCCGTGGATCCTCGGCGAGGATCCCGTCGCGGTCTCCCAGTCGTTCGGGCTGATGCTGTTCGCGACGGGCGAGCTCGGGGAGGTCGAGCAGCGGAGCGACGCCTCGGACCTGCCCGGTCTCCGCCCGGCCCAGAAGTTCGTCCCGGCGCTTGCGCCGCGGCTCGCGCCCGACGCCTCGTGGCGCGGGACGATCTCGGCGCCCGGCAAGCTCGCTGCGAACCGCTACGTCCGCGTCGTCTTCGGCCCACTCGTCGCGGTGGGGAAGCCGCCGAAGGGGGTGCCCGCGCGGTTCGTGTGGATCACGGACCACACCTACCGGCTGCGCAGCTGACCTCAGCCTCCCGTCGGCACGAGGTCGCCGAGCAGCCGCTCGAGCGCGGGCTCGATCCCGAGCGCGTCTGCGAAAGCACGGTACTCGGCGGCGAGACGGTCGCGATCGCGGCCCGGGCGCTCGGTGCGCGTCGCGCGGAGGAGGACGTTCTTCGGCGTGTGCTCGAGGGGAACGAACTCGACGACCTGGACGTCGTAGCCCGCGAGCTCGAGCAGACGGGCGCGCGCCGCGTCGGTCACGTCGGCAACGAACCGCTCCTTGAGCGTGCCGTGGCGGAGCAGCGGCCGGAGCGTCTCGTTCTCCAGCTGCCCGAACAGCTCGTGCTGGCAGCACGGCACGGCGAGGATGACTTCGGCGCGGGCGCGGACGGCCCGATCGAGCGCGGCGTCGGTCGCGGTGTCGCAGGCGTGGAGGCTCACGACAAGGTCGACACCGACGAGGTCGGCCGCTGCGATGTCGCCCAGCTCGAAGCGCAGCCCGTCGGCGCGGAGACGGCGAGCCAGCGCCTCGCACTCCGAGACGACGTCCGCTTTCAGATCGAGGCCGAGGATGTCGACCTTCCGGCCGTGGACGCGGGTGAGCAGGTCGTGGAGCGCGAAGGTGAGGTACGCCCGCCCCGAGCCGAAATCGACAACACGGACGGGACCGTCGGGAAGCGCCGGGACGATGTCGTCGACGAGCTCGACGAAGCGGTTGACCTGCCGGAACTTCGACCGACGCTGGGCCCGGACACGGCCGTCCGGCGTCTGGACGCCGAGCTCGACCAGGAACGGCACCGGCTCCCCCTCCGGGAGCACGTGGCGCTTCACCCGGTCGTGCACGCCCGCCGCACGCGGCCGCGTCGGCGGCTTGCGCAGGATTCGTGGCTCGCCACGACCCGCGAGCACCTGCCAGTCGGCGTCCGGCGCGTGGAGGAGGGCCTGCCGGTAGTTCTTCCCGATCGACGCACGCAGCAGCCGTCCCAGAGCAGCATCGTCGAGGTTCTCGTCGGTCGTCCGCGACCCGTAATGACGACGCACCGCCCAGCGCTTGCCGCGCTTCAGTGTCACCGGCTGGACGGTGATGCGCGGCGGCTCGTCCGTGCCTGTTGCGCGCGGACGGCTCAGGGTCGCCCCGGTCAGCGTCGCGCCGCCCACGAGCAGCTCGACGAGGTCGTCGAGCGTCACTCCGCCGCGTCGGCCACGATGCAGATCAGCTGACCGAACGTCACTCCGGCTCCCGGCGCCACTGCGACCTCGCGGACGATCCCGATGCGGGGCGAGACGATCTCGTTCTCCATCTTCATCGCCTCGACGACGCAGAGCAGCTGGCCCGCCTCCACGGGATCCCCCTCCGTGACCGCGACGGCGAGGACAGTGCCCTGCATCGGGCTCGTCACCTCGCCGTCGTCGTCGCCGCCGCCGCGCCCGGAGGCGCCTCGCTCGCGCCGGCGGCGGGCGAGCTCGGCCCAGGGCGGCTCGGTGACGTGGAGACGCACGTCGTAGGAGCGCCCGTCCACCTCGACGCCGACGAGGCGAGCGACGGTCGGAACGGCTCCGTCCGCGCCCTGTGCGACACTAGTTGTCCGATGAGAGAACGACTCCTCCAGCTCCTGCGCTCGCTGCGCCAGCTGCTCGGACTCGACGATCCCCTCGCAGGTCGAGCCACTGACGAAGCACGGATGCTCGAGCAGCGCTCGATGGAACCCGATCAGCGTCGGCGGGCCCTCGATCCGGAACTCCTCGAGGGCCCGCAACATCCGCGCGATCGCGCGGTCGCGGTCGACGTCGTGGACGATCAGCTTGGCGATCATCGGGTCGTAGAGACCGCTCACCTCGTCGCCGACCTCGATGCCCGAGTCGACCCGGACGCCGGGCCCGGCGGGCTCCCGATACGCGGTGATCCGCCCTGGTGCCGGGAGGAACCCCTGCGCGACGTCCTCCGCGTTGATCCGACACTCGATCGCATGGCCGCGCAGCACGACGTCGTCCTGGCGGACGGAGAGCGGCTCGCCGGCGGCGATGAGGACCTGCTCGCGGACGAGGTCGAGGCCGGTCACGGCCTCCGTGACCGTGTGCTCCACCTGGATGCGCGTGTTCATCTCCATGAAGAAGTACTCGCCCTCCGGGGTGAGAAGGCCTTCGACGGTCCCCGCGGAGCGGTAGCCCGCGGCACGCGCGGCGTCGACCGCGATCCGCCCGATCCGCTCCCGCAGGTCGTCGTCGACGGCGGGCGAGGGCGTCTCCTCGACGAGCTTCTGGTGCCGGCGCTGGATCGTGCAGTCGCGCTCTCCGAGGTGGACGACGTTGTCGTGGGCGTCCGCCAGCACCTGGACCTCGACGTGCCGTGGATCCTCGATGTAGCGCTCGACGTACACGGCGGCGTCGGCGAAGTACTTCTCGCCCTGCCTCGTCGCAGCCTCGAAGGCGCGCTCGGCCTCGTCGGGCCCGGTGACGATCTCCATTCCCTTTCCGCCGCCCCCGGCAGCCGCTTTGATGATGAGCGGGTATCCGATCTCCTCGCCGAGCGAGACGACGTCCTTCGCCGAGGCGAGCGCCTCGACCGCGCCCGGGATGATGGGCACGCCTGCTGCCCGCATCGTCGAGCGGGCCGCCGTCTTGGAGCCCATCAGCTCGATCGCCGACGCCGGCGGGCCGATCCAGGTCAGGCCGGCCTCCTCCACCAGCCGCGCGAAGGCCGCGTTTTCGGCGAGGAACCCGTAGCCGGGATGGATCGCCTCCGCGCGCGCACGGAGCGCCGTTTCGACGAGCACGTCCGCGCGGAGGTAGCTCTCCGCCGCCGGGCCCGGCCCCACGAGGTACGCCTCGTCGGCGGCGCGCACGTGCGCGCGCCCCCGGTCGGCCTCCGAGAACACCGCGACGCACCCGATCCCGAGCTCGCGCAGCGTCCGGAACACCCGGATCGCGATCTCACCCCGGTTGGCCACGAGGACCTTCGAGAAGGGAGGCATACGGCGCGTATTCTCCCCGAACCGTGACGCTGCCCGACCAGTTGACGCTCGCGAGGGCGTTTGCGGTCCCGGTCGTGATCGTCCTCTTCGCCTGGGACTTCGAGGATCACCTGTACTGGGCGACCGGCGTCTTTGTCATCGCGATGGCGACCGACCAGGTCGACGGCTGGCTGGCACGCCGGCGCAACCAGACGTCGGCCTTCGGGTCGCTCCTCGACCCGATCGCGGACAAGGTCCTCGTGCTCGCCGCGCTCGTGATGCTCGTCGCCGAGGGCGTCGCGCCCGCGTGGATGGTCGCGGCGATCGTCGCTCGCGAGGTCGCCGTGTCGGGCCTCCGGCTTGCGGCGATCGAGCGCGGCGTCGTGATGGGCGCGCGCGACCTCGGCAAGCTGAAGACCTGGGCGCAGACGCTCGCGGCGACGCTCGCAGGGCTCCAGGCGGCCGGAGCGTGGGATGCGGACGTCGCGTGGTGGGCGCTCCTCGTCGCAACGCTCCTGACGTGGATCTCGGGGCTCGACTACGCGCGCGTCGCCCCGCGGGTGCTCCGCGGCGAGGGCGCAGCCTCGTAGGCCGGCGACGGCCGCGCGACCGCGGGAGCCCGCTCCACCGCCTCCGCCAAACCGGCGCGCCACCACGCGCCGTCGCTGAGTCGAGGCGGCTCGAGCGACAAGCCGACGGCCACCGCCGCGCGCGCGACGACGTCGGCGCCGAGCGCGTCGTCGGGCGGCGGAACGAGCTCGAGCGCCACAGAGCGAGGCTACGCGAGCGGCACCAGGCGCGCCGCAGTCGCCTTGAACGACGCCACGACGACGTCGCCCTCCTGGAGCGCGAGCCGGTCGAGCGACGCCGAGCTGATCTCCGCCACGAGATCGCCTACCCGTACGCGGGCCCTGTTTCCGAGCGGCACGACCGAGGTGATCGCCCCGCGGAAGTGGTTGAGCGACGAGTCGTCCGGTGTCTCGCGCGCGAGAGCGACCTCCCACGCGTGGATCGCGACGCCGACGCGGCCGGTCGCGGCGTCGGTGCTCCACGCGGAGCCGCCGCCGTCGAGGACGACCTCCGTGAGGCCGTCGGGCGCCGCGCGGGCCACGCCCGGCAGCAGGCTGGCGCCGGTGAGGCTCGCGACGAAGGCGTCGCGGGGCTCGGCGACGAGGCCCGCGGCGGGGCCTTGCTGCACGATCCGGCCGCCGACGATGACGCCGACGCGGTCGGCGAGCGCGGCCGCGTCCTCGAAGTCGTGCGTGACGACGATCGTCGGGAGGCCGAGCTCGCGGAGCAGCTCGTGCAGCTCTCCTCGCACGGTCGTCTTCGTGTGCGCGTCGAGCGCGGACAGCGGCTCGTCGAGCAAGAGGGTGGCGGGCCGCCGGGCAAGCGCGCGGGCGAGCGCGACGCGCTGCCGTTCGCCGCCCGAGAGCTCTCGCACGCGAGCGCGGGCGAGCGCGCCGATCCGGAACCGCTCGAGCAGCTCGTCGATCGACGCGCCTCGCGGCGCGCCAAATCCGACGTTCGCCGCGACGTCCAGGTGCGGGAAGAGCGCGTACTCCTGGAACAGGTAGCCGACGCGCCGCTGCTCGGCCGGTCGCTCGAGGCCGGCGCTCGTGTCGAGCCAGGTCTCGCCGTCCACCGCCACCATCCCGCGATCGGGGCGGAGCAAGCCGGCGACGACCCTGAGCGTCGTCGTCTTCCCCGCCCCCGAAGGGCCGACGAGCGCGAGCGTCTCGCCCGCGGCGACGGTCAGCTCGACGTGCGCGTCGAAGGGGCGAAGGGAATGGGAGTAGTCGATCCGGAGCGCCATCGGGTGAGCAGCTTGACGGAGAGGAGGACGGTGCCGCTGACGATGACGAGGAGGGCACTGATCGCGAGCGCCACGTCGAAGTCGAGATCGAACTGCTCGTAGATCGCCAGCGAGAGCGTCTGGGTCCGGCCTTCGAGCGAGCCCGCGAACATGATCGTCGCGCCGAACTCGCCGATCCCACGCGCGAACGCGAGAGCGGCACCTGCGCCGAGGCCGCCCGCAGCGAGCGGAAGCGCAACGCGGAAGAAGACACGCCCCGGGCCCGCGCCGAGCGTCCTCGCCGCCGCGGGCAGGGCCGGATCGACCGCCTCGAAGGCCGCGACCGCCGTCCGCACGTAGAACGGGCTCGCCACGAAGGTCACCGCGAGGACGACGGCGGTCTGCGTGAACGCGATGTCGATCCCGAGCGCGTCCATCGTCCCGCCCAGCAGCCCCAGGCGCCCGAATGCGGCGAGGAGCCCGATCCCGGCGACGGCCGGCGGCAGCACGAGCGGGAGCTCCACGAGCGTTACGACCACGTCCCGAAGGCGGGGCTCACGAGTGGCGATCCAGTACGCCGCGGGGGTGCCGAACGCGAGGATCAGCGCCATGGAGACGAGGTTCGTCTTCACCGTGACGACGAGCGCGTCCTTCGCCGCCTCGGTGCCGAGGGCCGACAGCAGCTCGCCGGGGGGAACCCGTGCGAAGATCGCCACGACGGGTAGCACGAGGAACGCGAGCGCCACGCCCGTCGCGAGGACGAGCGCGGAGCGGAAGAGGAACCGCCCTACGTCGATGGCTTCGGCACCGGCAGGAAACCGGCATTCTCGAGCGCCGTTTGGCCTCTCGCCGACCGCAGCATGGTGATCCACGCCCGGGCCGCAGCCTTGTTCGGCGACTTCGAGACCACGGCGATCTCGTAGCGCACGCGCGGCTGAGCCCAGGCGGGGATGCGAACCACGGTCACCTGGTCGCTGACGGGACGCGCGTCGGTCACGTAGACGAACCCCGCGTCGGCCTGGCCGAGCGCAACCTTGCCCGTGACGGCCTTGACGTCGGACTCGCGACTTACGACCTTGCTCAGCACGCCGGAGAGCCCCATCCTCCTCAGCACCGTGAGGGTGTACCCGCCGACCGGCACCGCGGGAGCCGCGACGACGAGCTTGACCGGCTTCGAGCGCAGGTCGTAGATCGACCGTATGCCGGCCGGATTCGACTTCGGGACGATGAGCGCGAGCCGATTGGCGGTGAACGTCACCGGCTTGTCGACGATGCCCGCCTTGTACAGGCGCTGCGTGTTGAGCGGCGCAGCCGACGCGAAGATGTCCGCCGGGGCGCCGTTCCGGATCTGCGTCTCGAGCGCGTTCGACCCGGCGAAGCTGTAGTTCGGTGCGGGATCCAGGACCTTGAACACCTGTGTCAGCGACGCCGCCGCGTAGATCGTCAGCGGGGACGCCGCGGTCGTACGCGCGCTCGCCGCGGTCGCGGCGAATGCGGTGACGACGAGCGCCAGGACGAGCGATGCGAGGCGGTGGCTCAACGAATCTCCTAACCGAGGTACGACTCGAGCGCCGCGCTCGCGGCCTCGAGCTCCATGGCGACGGGAAACGGCTCCAGGCGCGCGCCGGCCGGGCCTGCGAGGGCGCCGATCTGCTGGCCGAGGCTCGCGCCGAGGCTCGCGTAGAGCACGCGATACGTCGGCACCGCGACCGTCGCAGCAGCGCTCTGATAGGCGCCGAGGGTCGGTCGCAGAACAGCGAGGCCCGTCCTGCGCGCGTTCGCTGCGGTTGCGAACGCGTTCGTCGGCCACGCGAAGTCGAAGTCCTCGGCGGCTGCGGGCGTGTCTCCGGCGCCCGTGACGAGATCGCCGAGCGCGCGAGCCTGGGCGAGCGACCCGGCCCGATTGCTGCGGAGCTTCGGCCGAGCGCCCGCGCCGAGCTTGCCCGACTCCGCCGCCCGCAGGTAGTAGTCGGCCGCGAGGAACGACGCCGCGAGCCCGAAGTTCGCGTAGGCGAGCTCGTCGTCGCTGGCGGCAGGAGCCGCAGGCACACGCACCGTCGCCAGAGCGACCCCTCCCGCGGCGACCCCGAGCAGTCGGCGGCGACTCAGGAGCCTCGTCACCGTTCCACCATCACGCTCGTCGACTTGACGACTCCCGCCGCGCTCACGCCGGGAGCGAGGCCGAGCTCCTCGACGGACTCGCGGGTCACGATGGCGACCACGCGCGCGGGCTCCGTGACGTCGATCTCCACGCGGGCGAGAAGACCGTCGGTCTCGACCGAGCGGACGATCCCACGGAAGCGGTTGCGCGCCGTCAGTCCCTCTGTGCCCTCCGCGCCGCGGAGCCGTTCGACCTCCGCGGCCGGGACGACGCGCCGGTTCGCCGCGTCGCGCTCGACACGGAGCTTGCCCTCGCGATCCCAACGCCGAAGCGTGTCGAGGCTGATCCCGAGCGCTCGCGAGGCCTGTGCGGCAGTCAGGGTTTTCCTAGGCATTGCCTATTCAATACCACAGACGAGGACGCTCACGGATCATGTGCGGGTCACGCTAATGCCTGGAATATGATTTGCTAATCTCCATCACCCTGATGGAGATTGCAGAGAACAGGAGGAGCCCGATGCGAGGACGTCTCGTCGCGACGGTACTGACCCTTGCCCTCGGAGCCGCGGTCGCGGTCGCCGCCACCGCGAGCGCCGCCGACAGGAGCTCGAAGGGCGTGACGCTCAACCTCGTCGCGTACTCGACGCCGCGGCCGGTGCTGACGAAGCTGATCGACGAGTTCCGAAAGACGCCTGCAGGCGCCGACATCAGCATCCGCGCGTCCTACGGCGCCTCGTCGGCCCAGGGTCAGGCCGTCGCGAACGGCCTTCCGGCCGACGGCGTGATCCTCAACACCGGCAACGACATCAACGATCTCGTCGACAAGGGCCTGATCAGCCCGAACTGGGACAAGCAGAGCCACAACGGCGTGGTCTGGAACTCGGTCGTCGTCTTCGGCCTGCGTAACGGCAACCCGAAGAAAGTCAAGGGCTGGAACGACCTGACGAGGCCCGGCGTGCAGGTGGTGACGGTGAACCCGTTCACCGGCGGGATCGCCAAGTGGAACATCCTCGCCGGCTACGTCGCGCAGCGCCGCCTCGGGAAGACCGACAAGCAGGCAGTGGACTACCTGCGGACGTTCTACAAGAACAACGTCGTGTCGCAGGACTCGTCGGGGTCGAACGCCACGAACACGTTCCTCTCCGGCAAGGGCGACGTCCTCCTCACGTTCGAGAGCGAGGCGATCAACGGGAAGATCCCGTACGTCATCCCGCGCCAGACGATGCTGATCGACGTCTACATCGCGGCCATCGAGAAGAGCCAGAACAAGGCGGAGTGGAACGCGTTCTCGCGGTTCCTGAAGACGTATCCGGCCCAGAAGATCCTCGCCGAGAACGGCTACCGCCCGGTCAACAAGCAGGCACTCACGGAGTCCCGCCGCAAGTTCCCGGTCCGCCCGGGCGAGACGAAGATCACGAGCAGGCTGCTCGGCGGCTGGCGTGCGGTCGACAAGAAGTGGTTCGACCCGAACAGGAGCATCATGCAGGGCATCGAGCAGTCGCTCGGAGTCTCCACTGGCTAGCACCGTCACCGGGGCGCCGCGCCTCCCGGCGCCGACGGCGCGTCGCGGGGAGACAGCCACCAACACTCTGCCCCTGCAGGTCGGCTTCGTGACGACGTTCCTGCTCGTCGTCGTCGTGCTGCCGATCGCGGCCGTGATCTCGAAGTCGACCGGCAACGGCTGGTCCGGGTTCTGGGAGGTCGTCTCCTCCCCGCAGGCCGTCGCGGCCCTGAAGCTCACGCTGGTGATCTCGACGCTGGCGGTGCTGACGACCGCGGTGTTCGGCACGGTCATCGCGTGGGTCCTCGTGCGGGACGAGTTCCGCGGGAAGAGCGTCGTGAACGCGATCATCGACCTGCCGTTCGCGCTACCGACGATCGTCGCGGGGCTCGTGATCATGGCGCTCTACGGGCCACGCACGCCGCTCGACGTCACGATCGGCTCGTTCCACTTCGACGCCGACGTGACCTTCACGCGCGGCGCGATCTACGTCGCGTTGCTGTTCGTCACGCTCCCCTTCGTCGTCCGCACCGTGCAGCCCGTGCTCATCGAGCTCGATCAGGAGCTCGAGGACGCCGCGAAGTCGCTCGGGGCGGGCAGCTTCACCACTTTCCGGCGCATCGTGCTGCCGGGCATCCTCCCGGGGATCCTGTCCGGCGTCGCGATGGCGTTCGCGCGCGCGGTCGGGGAGATCGGGGCAATCGTCCTGATCGCGGGGAACCTCCCCTTCAAGACGGAGGTCGCCTCCATCCACCTCTTCTATCGGATCGAGCAGGATCCGGAAGGCTCCGCGGCGATCGCGGTCGTCCTGCTCGTGATCTCCTTCTCCGTCCTGCTCGGCATCGGCGCGCTTCGCTGGCTCGTCACGAGGCACGAGCGTGGGTAGGCTCTCGCTCCGCTTCGTCGCCCTGGGCTACCTGACGCTCATTCTCGTCGGGCCGCTCGCGATGATGGTCTGGCGCACCGCCGAGGACCTCGACGGCGCATGGACCGCGATCACGCATCCCGACACCGTCGCCGCCTTCGCGCTGACGCTGAAGGTCGCGGCCATCGCCGTCTCCGTGAACACCGTCTTCGGGATCGTGTGCGCGCTCGTGATCGTCCGCGGCAACATCCCCGGCCGGGGGCTCCTGAACGCCTTCATCGACCTCCCGCTCGCGCTCTCGCCGGTCATCGTCGGCTTCTCGCTGATCGCGCTCTACGGCGTGAACGGCTGGTTCGGCTGGTTCCAGCGAAACGGCTTCGAGATCCTCTTCGCGACGCCGGGAATCGTGCTGGCGACGATCTTCGTCACGCTCCCGTTCGTCGCGCGCGAGGTCGTGCCGACGCTGCGCGAGATCGGCACCGAGCAGGAGCAGGCCGCCCAGACACTCGGCGCGTCGGGGTGGCAGACGTTCTGGCGGATCACGCTTCCCTCGATCCGTTGGGCCGTCGTCTACGGCGTCGTCCTCACCACCGCGCGCGCGATCGGCGAGTTCGGCGCGGTCGCCCTCGTGTCGGGGAACATCGCGGGCCAGACGCAGACGGCGACCCTTCGGGTCGAAGACGCGTACCAGTTCGCGTACGGGAACTACGCCCCCGCGTACGGCATCTCGTTCGTGCTCGCGGCGACGGCGATTCTCATTCTCGTCCTGATGATCGTCCTCCAACCAAAGGGAGCCCGACGCTGATGTCGATCTCGATCCGTCACATCACGAAGCGCTTCGACGACTTCGTCGCTCTCGACGACGTGTCGGTGGACGTCGGGAAGGGATCCCTCACCGCCCTGCTCGGCCCGAGCGGGAGCGGCAAGTCGACGTTGCTGCGAATCGTCGCCGGGCTCGAGGCGGCAGATCACGGCGCCGTCTTCATCGACGGGCAGGACGTCACCGCCCGTCCGCCGCAGAAGCGCGGGGTCGGCTTCGTCTTCCAGCACTACGCCGCCTTCAAGCACATGACCGTCCACGACAACGTCGCCTTCGGCCTCGCGATCCGCAAACGACCCAAGGCGGAGATCGCCGAGCGCGTGAACCAGCTGCTCCGGCTCGTCCAGCTCGAAGGGCTCGCCAAGCGATATCCGTCGCAGCTCTCGGGCGGGCAGCGGCAGCGGATGGGTCTCGCCCGGGCCCTCGCGATCGACCCGGCCGTGCTCCTCCTCGACGAGCCGTTCGGCGCGCTCGACGCCCGCGTCCGTGCGGAGCTCCGCGACTGGCTGCGGCGGCTGCACGACGAGACGCACACCACGACGGTGATCGTCACGCACGACCAGGAGGAGGCGATGGAGGTCGCCGACCAGGTGGCCGTGATGAGCGAGGGGCAGATCGAGCAGGTGGGATCGCCGCGTGAGGTCTACGAGCAGCCGGCGAATGCGTTCGTGATGACGTTCGTCGGCCAGGCGCACCGGCTCGGCGACACGTTCGTGCGCCCGCACGATCTCGAGGTGACGCTGGAGCCGAACGGCTCGACACGCGAGGTGATGATCGACCGCATCGTCCACTTCGGGTTCGACGTCCGGCTCGATCTCGTCGGCGGCGACGGCGAG
>NZ_DATMBZ010000034.1:0-8612 GCF_035558935.1 Gaiella sp.
CGTCCATGCGGGTCAAGCTGCCGCTGGCCTCCCGAGCTCGAGCCTGGGCTGCGGGACGGCGGCGATGACGGCGTCGAGCACGTCGTCCGCGCTCCGCTCCTCCGCGAGCGCCTGGTACGTGAGGACGAGGCGATGCCGGAATGCGTCCTTGACGAGGGAGCGGATGTCGCCGGGGATCACGTAGTCGCGGCCGTGGACGAGCGCGAGCGCGCGGGCGGCCTGGACGAGCGCGATCGGCCCACGCGGGCTCGCTCCGTACGCCACCAGCTCCGAGATGCCCTCGAGCCCGAACGTGGTGGGCTCCCGCGTGGCCGCCGCGAGACTGACCGCGTAGCTGACGAGCCCGGGGTCGACGTAGATGTCCTTGACGCCCGCCTGGAGAGCCGCGAGGTCGGAGATGGGCAGGATCTGGCGCACCTCGACCGGGTCCTCGAGCGAGCGATGGACGACGGTCAGCTCTTCGTCGCGGTCGGGGTACCCCACGAGCACCTTGAGCATGAACCGGTCGACCTGCGCCTCGGGGAGCGGGTACGTCCCCTCCGACTCGATCGGGTTCTGCGTCGCCATCACGAGGAACGGGCTCGGAACGACGTGCGTGTCGTGGCCGATCGTGACCTGGTGCTCCTGCATCACCTCGAGCAGCGCCGACTGCACCTTTGCCGGCGCCCGGTTGATCTCGTCGGCGAGGAGGAAGTTGCAGAAGACCGGGCCGAGATCGGTCTCGAAGCCCCCGAGGTCCGGCCGGTAGATCCGCGTCCCGACGAGGTCGGACGGCACGAGATCGGGTGTGAACTGGATGCGGCGGAACGAGCCGCCGAGCACCGCGGCGGTCGTCTTGATCGTCAGCGTCTTGGCGAGCCCCGGCACGCCTTCGATCAGGAGGTGGCCTCCGGCGACGAGGCAGACGAGGACGCGCTCGAGCATCTCGTCCTGGCCGGCGATCACGCGCTTGACCTCGACGAGCGCCTCCTCGAGCAGCGCGCGCGGCTGCTCCGTGTCGCGCTCGGGGGTCGCCGGGACGGTGGGCTCGCTTTCCGGTGCGGACATGTGTGCTCCTCGTGTCGACGTCGGACGCGAGCGGCCGCGGGCGGCGCGCCCGTTGCCCGATGGTAGACCGCGACCCCTACCCCCATGTTGCGGCGCCGTTACGCGCCTGGCGGACGGTGCATGCCGAAACGCTCTAGCATCGCGCCCGTGGACTTCCGCGACACGCCCGAGGAGGCCCGCTTCCGCGACGAGGTCCGCTCGTGGCTCGACGCGAACCTTCCCGACGAGCTCAGGGGCCACGGCGGTGGCGCCGCCCGCTTCGACGGGCCCGAGGTGCGGGCGTGGAGCCGCGCGCTCTACGACGGCGGCTGGGTCGGCATCTCGTGGCCGGAGGAGTACGGCGGCCGAGGCCTGTCGCCCCGGTTCCAGGCGATCTACCTCGAGGAGGAGGCGAGGGCCGAGGGGCCGCCGCACATCGGGGTGATCGGCCTGGGCATGGCCGGTCCGACGATCATCACGCGAGGTACCGAGGCGCAGAAGGCGCGCTACCTGCAGCCGCTGCTCGCCGCCGAGGAGATCTGGTGCCAGGGCTTCTCGGAGCCCGGGGCGGGCTCGGACCTCGCAGGCGTGCGCACCTCCGCACGGCTCGAGGACGACCGATTCGTCCTCGACGGCCAGAAGGTCTGGTCGTCGTACGCGCACATCGCCGACTTCTGCATCCTCCTCGCGCGCTCGGATCCCACCTCTGAGCGCCACGCCGGCCTCACGTACGTGATCGTCGACATGCACGCTCCGGGTGTCGACGTGCGCCCGCTGCGACAGATCACGGGCGAGTCGGAGTTCAACGAGATCTTCCTGAGCGGGGTCGAGGTGCCGCTGGACAATGTGATCGGCGACGTCGGCGGCGGGTGGGACGTTGCGATGACGACGTTGCTGCACGAGCGCGGCACGCTCGGCTTCGCGCTCGTCGCCCGGCTCGAGGTCCAGGTGCAGAAGCTCCTCGCGCTCGCCGCCGACCGGGGAGCGACGCCGACGCAACGCGAGGCGATCGCGCGCGAGTGGATCCACCTGCAGGCGCTCCGTGTGACCGCGTACCGCTCCCTGTCCGCGCTCGAGCGGACGGGCATTCCGGGGCCGGAGGGCTCGATCCTCAAGCTTCAGTGGTCGGAGGCAAACCAGCGGGTGACGAAGCTCGCGCTCGAGCTGCTCGGCGCGGACGCGCAGCTTCTGGCACCGAACGCCCCCTACGGCGGCTACTGGACGACGCAGCAGCTCCGCAGCCGCGGCAACACGATCGAGGCCGGCACGTCGGAGATCCTCCGCAACATCCTCGCCGAGCGCGTGCTCGGCCTGCCGAGGTCGAGGTAGGCGGCGTGGACCTCTCGTTCACGCCGCTGCAGGAGGAGCTCCGCGACCAGGCGCGGCGGTTCCTCGCCGACACGGCCGAGCCGACGTGGGCGCAGCTGGCCGAGCTCGGCTGGACCGGCGCGTCGGTCGCGGAGGAGCACGGCGGCGCGGGTCTCGGCTTCCTCGAGGAGGCGGTGCTCCACGAAGCGGCGGGTGCGGCGCTGCTGCACGCGCCCCTGTGGTCGACCTCCACGCTGCTCCCATTCCTGCAGGCCGAGGACCAGGCGGCCGTCGCGGCGGGCGAGAGGAGCTGGACGCTCGCGCTGGCGCCGCTCGTCCCGGATCTCGACACCGCCACGCACGTCGCCGTCGTGGGTGGTGACACGGTGTGGGAGCTCGAGGGCGCCGGCCGCGAGGTGCTCGCCACGAGCGACGAGTCGCGGCCGCTCGGGGTCGTGTCGGGCGGCGAGGCGGGACGTGCCCTCTTCCCGTCGGAGCTCCTGCCCGCGCTGCGCGCGCGCTCGCTGACGATCCTCGCGCTCGAGGCGGTGGGGGTCGCAGCCCGCGCGCTCGAGCTCGCCGTCGCCTACGCGACCGAGCGCGAGCAGTTCGGGCGTCGGATCGGGACGTACCAGGCGGTGTCCCACCCGCTTGCAAGCTCTCTCGCGGACGCGGAGCTCGCCCGTTCGCTCGCCTGGTGGGCGGCCTGGTGCGTCGCGCACGACGAGCCGGATGCGCCCGTGGCGGCAGCGGCGGCGAAGGCCGACGCGGCCGACGCGGCGGTGCTCGCCTGCGAGCGCGCGATCCAGGTGCTCGGCGGGATCGGCTTCACGTGGGAGCACGTGCTCCACCGGCTGTACAAGCGCGCACTCTGGATCCAGACCTGGGAGGCGTCCCCGGCCCAGCTGCGCGCCGAGGTGGCCGACCATCTGCTCGATACAGCATGAGAAACGCGACTGCGAAGCGGGCGCCTTCAGGGATGTGCCTCCCCGAAGGCGAGGATCAAGCGGCGAGAATCCGCTTCTGCGGATTCTCGCTTCGCGAGAGGAGATCTCTGTGCAAGGGTTGATGATGGATTACCAGCTGAACGTGCCGGCGATCCTGCGCCGTGCGGACGAGCTCTACCGCGACCGCGAGATCGTCTCCCGCCTGCCCGACAAGAGCTGGCACCGGTACACGTACGGCGACTTCGCGTCGAGGGCAAAGAAGCTTGCGGTGGCCCTGCGGACGCTCGGCCTCGAGGAGGGCGACCGGGTAGGGACGCTCATGTGGAACCACCACGAGCACCTCGAGACCTATGTGGGCGCGCCCGTCGGGGGCTTCGTCACGCACACGCTCAACCTGCGCCTCCACCCCGACGACAACACGTACATCGCCTCGCATGCGGGCGACCGCGTGCTCGTCGCCGACAAGGTGCTGTGGCCGCTCGCCGCGCAGTTCGTCGACCGGGTCGGGTTCGAGCACGTGATCGCCGTCGGGGACGGCGAGACGCCGGACGGGGCGATCGACTTCGAGGAGCTGCTGGCCTCGGCGGACGAAGCGGCGTTCGCCTACCGCGATATCGACGAGGGCGCGGCGGCCGCGATGTGCTTCACGAGCGGGACGACGGGCAAACCGAAGGGCGTCGTCTACTCGCATCGCGCGCTGGCGATCCATGCGCTGATCGCGGGCGCGCTGCTGGGCGTCACCGAGGGCGACACCGTGCTTCCCGTCGTCCCGATGTTCCATGCGAACGCGTGGTGCTTCCCCTTCAGCTGCACCCTCGTCGGCGCGAAACAGGTCTTCCCCGGGCCGCACCTCGACCCCCTGAGCCTGCTGGAAGCCTTCGAGTCCGAGCAGGTGACGGTCAGCGCCGGCGTCCCGACGATCTGGATGGGGATCCTCCAGGCGCTCGATGCGAACCCGGGCGGCTGGGATCTCTCGCGCATGCGGACGATGACCGTCGGCGGCTCGGCTCCGCCGCGCGCGATGATCGAGGCGTTCGCCGAGCGTCACGGCCTTCACATCACGCACGGCTGGGGCATGACCGAGATGTCCCCGATCGGGACGATCTCCGGCGCGCCGGGCCAGGAGCTGGGGCTGTCCGGAGCCGCCGCGTACGACAAGCGCGCCCAGCAGGGGCCGCCCATCCCGTTCGTCGAGATCCGCGCCCGCGGCGGCGATGGCCTCGTGCCGTGGGACGGCGAGAGCATGGGCGAGCTGGAGGTGCGCGGCCCGTCGGTCGCCTCCTCGTACTACGAGGCGCCCGAGGCCGCCGACCGCTGGACCGAGGACGGCTGGTTCCGGACGGGCGACATCGTCACGATCGGTCGCGACGGCTACGTCGAGATCCAGGACCGCGCGAAGGACCTCGTCAAGTCGGGCGGCGAATGGATCTCCACCGTCGCGCTCGAGAACGCGCTGATGGGACACCCGGCCGTGGCCGAGGCCGCCGTGATCGCCGTTCCCGACGAGAAGTGGGCGGAGCGCCCGCTCGGGGTCGTCGTCCTGCGCGAGGGCGCCTCGGTGACCGACGCCGAGCTCCGCGACCACCTCGCCCCGCAGTTCGCGAAGTTCTGGCTGCCCGACCGATTCGAGTACGTGGACGAGATCCCGAAGACCGCCGTCGGGAAGTTCCGGAAGACGGCGCTGCGAGAGCGCTTCTCCACCGCCGTCGCGGCGGAGCAGCGCTAGATGTCGTCCATGGGTCGGTACGTCGCCTCGGAGCGCCGCGATGCTGTCGCCCTCGTGACGATCGACAACCCGCCGATGAACGCCCTTTCCGCCGCCCTGCTCGAAGAGCTCGAGGCGGAGCTCGAGGAGCTCGACACGGACGACGCCGTCCGGGCGATCGTGCTGCGCGGGGCGGGCGACCGCGCGTTCGTCGCCGGGGCCGACATCAAGGAGTTCCCCGCACTGCGCGAGTCGGCCTCCGAGGGCGGGTCCGCACGCGGGATCCAGCAGGTCGGCCGGCGGATGGACGCTGCGCGGACGCCGTTCGTCGCCGCGATCCGCGGGTACTGCCTCGGCGGTGGCCTCGAGCTCGCCATGTGCTGCGACGTGCGCATCTGCGCCGACGACGCGACGCTCGGCCAGCCCGAGATCAAGCTGGGCCTGATCCCCGGGGGCGGCGGCACACAGCGGCTGCCGCGCCTCGTGGGGCACGGGCGCGCGATGTTCCTCAACCTGACCGGGGACTTCGTCGACGCGGCCACCGCCCACGCATGGGGCCTCGTCGAGAAGGTCGTCCCGGCCGCAGAGCTCGAGGACGCAGCGCTGGCGGTGGCGGGCCGGATCGCGTCACAGTCACCGCACGCCGTCGCCGTCCTCAGAGAGCTGGCGCGGACGACGCGCGACCTGCCGCTCGAGGAGGGGCTGCGACGCGAGGCGGACGGGTTCGTCCGCTGCCTGCGCTCCGAGGACGGCGCCGAGGGCGTCGCCGCGTTCATCGAGAAGCGTCCGCCCGAGTTCACCGGGCGGTGAGCCGGCCGGTGACCGCGTGAGGGCCGTCGTCCTCGACGAGGAGCGGCGGCTCGAGCTGCGCGAGGTACCGGACCCGGTTCCGGGCGAAGGGCAGACGCTCGTGCATGTGCGCGCAGCCGGCGTCAACTACGCCGACGTGCTGATCCGCGAGGGCCGCTACCCTCAGGCGCCCCCGTTGCCCTTCGTGCCGGGCTCGGAGATCGCGGGCGTGACGGACGACGGCCGCCGCGTGATCGGCTTCGTCCGGGAGGACGGCGGCGGCTACGCCGAGCAGGCGGTGGCGGACGACGACTGGCTGTTCGACCTGCCCGAGTCGGGGTCGTTCGAGGAAGGCGCGGCCTTGTTGCTGGCATTCCTGACGGCCTGGATCCCGCTCACGCGGCAGGTTCGCATCGAGCCCGGCTCGCGCGTCCTCGTGACGGCCGCCGCGGGCGGCGTCGGCAGCGCGGGCATCCAGGTCGCCCGCGCGCTCGGCGCCGATGTCGTCGGGGCCGTGGGCTCCGCCGAGAAGCTCGAGCACGTCCGGCAGCTCGGGGCCGCGGCCGTCACCTATGACGAGGTCGCGAGCCTCGACCCGTTCGACGTGATCCTCGACCAGGTCGGCGGCGAGCTGTTCGCGTCGGCCCTCAAGGCGCTGACGCCGCTCGGGACGATCGTCGGCATCGGCTTCGCGGGCGGCGCCTGGCAGCCGGTCGACCCGGCGCTGCTCGTCGGACGGAACGCCTCGATCGCAGGGTTCTATCTCGGCCGTTTCATGAAGCTCCGGCCTCGAGCGGTGCAGGAGGCCGCCCGCGAGGTACTCGGGCGATGGATGGCCGGCGACGTCTCGCCGGTCGTCGGGTCGACGTTCCCGCTCGCCGAGGCCGACGTTGCACTCCGACTCGTCGCCGAGCGGCGGTCGACGGGCAAGGTCGTCCTCGTCCCGTGAAACGCGCGCTCGTCACCGGCGGTGCGTCGGGGATCGGCGCCGCGCTCGTGTCGCGGCTGCGGGCCGAGGGGCTCGAGGTCGAGTCGCTCGATCTCGTGACGGGCTTCGATGTCTCCGACTCGGAGCACTGGGAGGCCGTCGGGCCGGTCGACGTGGCCTGCCTCAACGCCGGCGTCCTCGGCGGGGAGGCCGACCCGGCGCTACTTGCGCTCGACGGCTACCGCCGGGCGATCGCGGTGAACGTCGACGGCGTCGTACTGGGCGTTCGTCACCTCGCACGGGTGATGCCCGCCGGGGGCCGGATCGTGTGCACCGCCTCGCTCGCGGGCCTGACGGCCGTGCCCGACGATCCGGTCTACGCGCTGACGAAGCACGCTGTCGTGGGCTTCGTCCGCAGCGTCGCGCCGGCACTGGGAGCCCGTGGCATCGCGATCAACGCCATCTGCCCGGGCTTCGCGGACACTCCGATGGTCGCGGGCGCGGCCCGTTCGGCGCTCGAGGACGCCGGGTTCCCGCTGCTGACCGCGGCCGACGTCGCCGAAGCGGCATGGGTTGCACTCGAGTCCGGCGAGACGGGTCATGCGTGGGTTGTCCAACCGGGACGCTCGCCGATCGATTTCCGCTTCCCGACCCTCCCCGGCCCGCGCACCGCGGCCGACGAGCAGGTCGGGATGCCGCCGCCGCTGGCGTGACGTCGTTCGACACCGGCCTCAGAGACCGGTTTCTGTCAACACCGAACTGTGTCGATTCAGTGCCGGTGTTTCCACAGCGGCCGTCGAGCTCGCTGTTGCCTGTATGGTGAACGGATGGCGACGCCCAAACGAAATTGGATCGAGGGAGCGATCTACCACCTCTTCGCGCGTGGGAGCAACCGCCAGGCGATCTTCCTCAACGACGGCGACTACACGGAGTTCGACGCGTTATTCGCAGCGGCAATCGAGAAGCACAGGCTCGACTGCTTCGGTTGGTCGCTGATGCCAAACCACTGGCACGGGATCCTTCGCTGCCCTGAAGCCGGCCTCTCGCGGTTCATGCAAGGACTCAACCAGCGCTACGCATTTCGATTCGATCGACGCTGGCGTCGAACGGCCCATGTATTCGCAGCCCACTTCGGCGCGGTGCTCCAGACGAGCGAACAGCAGTTCCTCTGGACGCTCCGCTACGTCGTGCGGAATCCGGTCGAGGCAGGGGTGTGCGCCTCGCCGTACGACGCTCACTGGACGAGCTTCCCCGCCACCGCCGGGCTCGTCCGCGCGCCTCGCTTTCTCCGCGTGAGCGAGATCCTCGCCCATTTCGGATTCGACCCAGACGAAGCACGCCGACGCTACGTCGAGTTCATCGTCGACGCTCCGCCGCTGGTCGAGACACCCCAGTGGATCGTCGAAGCGACGCCAGCCGCGTTTGCTTCCTGACGAGCCTGGGGATCGAGTGGCACAGATTCGGCACTCGCTCCCCTTGACGAAGACCGGTCTCTGAGGCGGGGCTTCGCCGGCGGCAGGCGCGGCTCACGACAGCTCCCACACCACGGGCAGCGTGAGAACGCCGCCGACGGGAGGCAGGCCGAGCGCGGCGAGGGCGCCGGCGAGCAGCGACTGGCCGCGCGGCTCCACGTACGCCGAGGCCGGGCGCTCGCTGGACTCCGGCGGCCGGAGCCGCTGGAGGATGCCGACGTGGGGCAGCGTGCGGACGTCGACGTCGTCGCGTCGTAGGCCGGCGCGCTCGCAGGCGAGCTCGACAGCCTCCTCGAGGCCTCCGAGCCGGTCGACGAGGCCGCGCGTGAGCGCGTCGGCACCCGTCCAAACGCGTCCGCGGGCAACGTCGCGCAGCCGCTCGACCGGCATCCCGCGATCGGCAGCCGCCTTCTCGGTGAAATCCGCATACACCTGAT
>NZ_DATMBZ010000035.1:0-9092 GCF_035558935.1 Gaiella sp.
AGCCCCTTGTCGGCGATCGCCTCGACGTAGGGAAGCGTGACGTTCGTGAGCGCCTTGGTCGAGGTCACCGGCACGGCGCCAGGCATGTTCGCGACGCAGTAGTGAACGATGCCGTCGACCTCGAAGATCGGGTCGTCGTGCGTCGTCGCGTGGGAGGTCTCGAAGCACCCGCCCTGGTCGATCGCCACGTCGACCAGCACCGATCCGGGGCGCATGAGGCCGAGCATGTCGCGCCTCACGAGCTTCGGTGCGACGGCGCCCGGGATGAGGACCGCCCCGATCACCAGGTCGACGTCGGGGAGCACCTCCTCGATCTGGAGGCGATTCGACATGGCCAGCGTCACCCGGCCGTCGAGCGCGATCTCGAGCTCGCGCATCCGGTCGACCGACTTGTCGAGCACCCAGACGTCGGCCTGCATCCCGAGCGCGATGTGCGCGGCGTTCAGGCCGACCACGCCGCCACCGAGCACGACGACCTTCGCCGGCGGGACGCCCGGGACGCCGCCGAGGAGGATGCCTCGGCCACCATGCGCCTTCTCGAGCGCCCAAGCGCCCATCTGCGGCGCCAGCCGGCCTGCCACCTCGCTCATCGGCGCGAGCAGCGGCAGGCGCCGATCGGCGGTCTCGACCGTCTCGTAGGCGACGCCGGTCACGCCGGAGTCGAGCAGCGCCCGCGTGAGCGGCTCGTCGGCGGCGATGTGGAGGTACGTGAAGAGCGTCAGCCCTTCGCGGAGGCGCGGGTATTCGGGCTCGATCGGCTCCTTCACCTTGAGCAGGAGCTCGGGCGCCGCCCATACCTCCTCGACGTCGACGAGCCGCGCGCCGACGGCGGTGTAGGCCGCGTCGGCGAATCCCGAGCCGACTCCGGCGCTGCGTTCCACGATCACCTCGTGGCCGCGCTGGACGAGCTCGAGCGCGCCGGCCGGCGTCAGGGCAACGCGGTACTCCTGAGACTTGATCTCCCTGGCGACCCCGATCCGCACGGCGGCCGGGACGATACAGCACCCCTCCCCGGCCCCGCGGTCAGCCCGCGGCGAGGCGGCCGGCCGCGAAGGCGGCGGCGAAGAACCACGGATCCTCGCCCGGGCCGCGACCCATGTGCGAGAGCGGGAGCGGCGCGCACGCGGCCTCCCAGCCCGCTGCGTTGACCTCGACGACGTCCACGCCCGACGGCTGCTCGAGCCCGAGTGGCCAGGCGACGCGCACCGCGCCGAGGCAGAGCGCAAGCGCCGCGCGGGTGTGGTGCGACAACCCGCGGTGGCGCGGCCGCTCGTCCCCGAACGACACCCGCGGGGCGACGATCGCCTGCGCGCCGAGCGCCGACGCGACGTTGGCGGCCTCGGCGACGGCGAGCCCGCCGTGGCCCCACCGGGAGCCCGTCCCGACGATTCCTGGCCCGATGCCGCAGACGACGATCTCAGCGCCACGGGTCACGGCGTGCGTCAGCGCGGAGGCCGTGGTCACGCACTGCACGTCGCCGTCGAGGCAAGGGCTGACCGCGATTGCGGTGTCGACGAGCCGCCGGGCCTTCAGCGCGCGGACGCTGTCGGAGAGTGAGACGGGCAGCGAGCCGCCGCCGAGCTGCACGTAGGCGACCCTCCGGCCGGCGAGCGCGGCGCACGCCGGCGCGAGCTGACTGTGGAGCCCGAGACACACCACCGGAACGCCCTCGATCCGCTCGCGCGCGCTGTCGTGTCCCTCGTCCTCCTCGACGAAGCGCGTCGCGTGCTGACCCGGCGTGTACGGGAGCGCCATGACGTGCGCGTCCTCCTGCGCCGGGAGCCGAAGCCCGCGCGTGAGGTTCGCGTAGAGGACGTCGAAGCCACCGGACCCGAGTCCGAGGTCCTTCGCCTGCTCGTTGACGAGCACGACGTCGCCGACCTCGACATCGCCGGTCAGGCGCGGATACGCGATGCAGGGCGCGTCGTCCACTTCCAGGCGCACGAGTCCGTCGAGGCGCTCGCCGATCGCGCTCACCGTCCCCCAGCGGAGCCCGATCACGCGCGCGACTCGCGAGCCACGTCGACGAGCGCGAGCGTGACGTCGACCATCCGGTCGAGATCCTCGACTGCGATCCGCTCCTCCGGCGTATGGATGTCGGTCATCCCGTTCGCGAGGTTGACGCAGCTGAGTCCACGCGCGTTGAAGACGTTGGCGTCGGCTGCGCCGCCGGAGAGCCCGAGGCGTGCCTCGAACCCCGCACGGGCAAGCGCCTCGACCGAAAGGCGCACGGCCGGGTCGTCGTTCCGGAACCGGTAACCGCGGTACTTCGGCTCGACCCTCGTCTCGAGCGTGCAGTCCGACACGCTCGCCGCGAACGCGGCCGCGTCGAGGATCTGCTGGACGACCTCGGTGACGCGGCCGTCGTCGTGCGAGCGCACCTCGGCTTCCAGCGTGCAGCGCTCGGCCACGACGTTGCGCGCCGTCCCGCCGCGTACGAGCCCGACATTGGCGCTCGTGAGCTCGTCGATCCTGCCGAGCTGCATGTCGGCGATCGCCCGGGCTGCGGCGACGATCGCCGAGCGGCCTTCCTCCGGATACATGCCGGCGTGCGCGGCCCGGCCGACGAAGGTCAGCTCGAGCTCCTGGGCGGTCGGAGAGCCGGTGACGACCTCTCCGATCGGGGCGGCCTGGTCGTAGACGAACCCGACGCGCGCCTCGAGACGGCCGGTGTCGAACGCGTCGGCGCCGACGAGCCCGATCTCCTCCATCGGGGTGAAGAGCAGCTCGACGCCCGCGTGCTGACGCCCTTCCTCGAGGATGCGGCGCGCCGCCTCGACCATCACGGCGAGGGCGGACTTGTTGTCCGCGCCGAGAATCGTGCCGCCCGCGTTCCGTGCGATCCCGTCCTCTCCCACGACCGGGTCGAGGTTGCCCGCGAGCGGCACGGTGTCGAAGTGCGCGCAGAGAAAGATCGGCGTGCCCTGGTCAGTCCTCCCCGGGAGCCGGCAGAGGACGTTCCCGGCCGTCGAGCCGATCGTGGGCCCGCAGTCGTCCTCGGCCCATTCGAGGCCCATCGCGTCGAGCTCGCGCGTGACTCGGTCGGCGACGGCTCGCTCCTCCCCCGGAGGGCTCGGGATCGCGCACAGGTCGAGAAACAACTCGACGACGCGCGACCTGAGTTGCGGCTGCTCCACGGCGGCCATCCTACGAGCCGAGCCGTACGGCTACGCCGCGGTCGCGCGCACGCGAGACCGGGCGCGGGTGCGCTCGAGCGCGGCCGCGACGAACTCGCGGAAGAGCGGCGCCGGACGCGTCGGGCGCGACTTGAACTCCGGGTGGAACTGGCTCGCGACGAACCACGGGTGGTCGGGCAGCTCGACGATCTCCACGAGCCGGCCCTGCTGGAACGTCCCCGAGACGACGAGCCCCTGCTCGACGAGCTGGTCGCGGTACAGGTTGTTGACCTCGTATCGATGACGGTGACGCTCGTGGATGACCGTCTCGTCGTAGATCTCCCGCGCACGGGTGCCCTCCGTCAGCTCGACGGCCTGCGCGCCGAGGCGCATCGTCCCGCCGAGCTCCTCGATCTCCTTCTGCTCGGGCAGGAGGTCGATCACGGGGTACGGAGTCTCCGGGTCCATCTCCGTCGAGTTGGCCCCCTCGAGGCCGGCAACGTGCCGGGCGAACTCCGAGACGGCGACGTGCATTCCGAGGCAGATGCCGAGATAGGGGATCTCGCGCTCGCGCGCGACACGGCACGCGAGGATCTTCCCCTCCCACCCGCGCGATCCGAAGCCGCCCGGCACGAGGACGCCGTCGACCTGCTCGAGCTCGTCCACGGCCTCGTCGTAGGACATGTCCTCGGCGTCCACCCAGCGGACACGCACGTGCGCGCCCGCCGCGACGCCCGCGTGCTTGAGCGCCTCGTGCACCGAGAGGTACGCGTCGCGCAGCTTGACGTACTTGCCGACGAGCGCGATCTCGACCTCCTCGGTCTGCTCGGCAATCCGGTCCGTGAGCTCCTTCCACTCCGCCAGCTCGGCCGGCCCCGTCTCGAGGCCCAGACGCTCGCAGACGAAGGCGTCGAGCCCTTCCGCCATCAGGTGTTCGGGCACGAAGTAGACGTCGGGCACGTCCGGCGACGAGAAGACCGCGCGCGGATCGACGTCGGCGAAGAGGGCGATCTTCTCACGGATGTCCGACGAGAGCAGCTCGCCCGAACGGCAGACGATCGCGTCGGGGTGGATACCGATGCGGCGGAGCTCGTTGACCGAGTGCTGCGTCGGCTTCGTCTTCAGCTCGCCCGCGGCCTCGATGAACGGGACGAGCGTCACGTGGAGGTAGAGGACGTTCTCCGGGCCGACCTCACGCCGGAACTGCCGGATCGCCTCGAGGAACGGGAGCGACTCGATGTCGCCGACCGTGCCGCCGATCTCCGAGATCACGACATCTGCCGGGTCGGCCTTCGCCGCGCGCCGGATCCGCGCCTTGATCTCGTTCGTGATGTGCGGGATCACCTGGACGGTCGCCCCGAGGAACTCGCCCTTGCGCTCCTTGCGCAGGACGGTGTCCCAGATCGCGCCGGCAGAGTGGCTCGCGTTCCGCGAGAGGTTCTCGTCGACGAAGCGCTCGTAGTGCCCGAGGTCGAGGTCGGTCTCGGCGCCGTCCTCGGTGACGAACACCTCCCCGTGCTGGAACGGGCTCATCGTGCCCGGGTCGACGTTGAGATACGGGTCGAACTTCTGCGCCTGCACGCGCAGCCCGCGCGCCTTGAGCAGCCGGCCGAGGGACGCGGCGACGATTCCCTTCCCAAGGGCCGACACGACGCCGCCCGTGACGAAGACGTAGCGGGTCGCCGGCCTGTCGCTCACGGATACCGACCCAGGGAGTCCAGGGTGCGGAGACCGGGTGTCGACTCGATGAGAGCCCCGAGCGAGCGACGCTCGCCGAGGAGGGTGACGGCGGCGAGCGCCCCGATCGCGCTCGTCCTGCGAAGGCCCGTCAGCCGCCCCACGGACTCCAAACCTAGCATGGCGCCGAGCGCGTTCGACCCGGCATCCCCGAGCATCGTCATCTCACGGAGATCGTAGGGAGCGAGCAGGACGCCGAGCAGCATCGCCTTCCGCGGCCGTCCGCCGAGCGCTACCGCGCCCGCCAGAGTGAGCTTGAGCGCCCTTCCCGGCCGTGTGTCGAGCTGGTTGACGAGGTTGGCAGACAGTGCGACGAGCACCGCCCCGGACAGGGAGCGGGTTCGCCAGAGCGCCCAGAGCGGGATGCCGACGAGCTTGAGCGTGCCGGTCGTCGCACCGGCGCGCAGATGGGCGCGGAACCCCCGCTCGGGGCCACTCCAGAGGTCGTCTACGAGCCCGAGCGCCGCAACGGGGGCGACCGAAGGCACGACGACGCCCACGACCGCTCCGACGAGGGGCAGCCGGAGACCGCGGAAGCTCCTCCCCTGCGGCGCGAGCGTCGCGAGCACGAGATCGCGGAGTTGCCGGCCCCGATGGACGAAGCCGGGCACGTCGCGGCCGGTCGCGCGATGCGCGAGATCGAGCTCGACCTCACGCAGGTCGAGCCCGGCCCCGAGTGCGTCGATCGTCATCCGCGTCTCGACGCCGAAGCCTGCCGCCACCGGGAACAGCTTCGCGCGGGCGCGTTCGGAGAGCGCCCGCTGGCCCGACAACGGCTCCGCGACGCGTCGCCCGGTCCGCAGCTCGACGAGCGCCCGCGCGGTCCCCTTCGCCAGCCCGAGCCCGCCGCCGACCTTCCGCGCGAAGCGGGCGACCGCCACGTCCGCGTCGGCGTCGACGAGCGGCCGGAGGTCGCCGTCGAGATCGGCATCGCAAAGGAGGAGCGGGCCCGTGCGGCACTCGCGTTCGGCGAGCGTGAGCGCCTGGCCCTTTCCGCGCCGCGGCAGACGGACGACCCGCGCTCCTGCAGCCACCGCGGCGGACGCGGTCGCATCGCGCGAGCCGTCGTCGGCGACGACGATCTCCGCCTCGGGAAACGCCTCGCGCAGCACCGTCACCGTCCGCCCGATCCGCGTCACCTCGTCGCGGGCGGCGACGAGCACCGTCAGACGAGGTTCGCTCACCCCGTGGTCGCGACGGGAAGCGGGGGCGGGTCGGGCAGGATCCCGTCGGCGGCCTCGGTGCCCGTGCCGTAGCTCCCCGGTCTCGCGCCGGCAAGCAGGAAGACGAGCGCGACCTGTCCGGCAGCCGAGTCGACGCTGTCGACGGTCGAAAGCCCCCGACGGTGGAAGACCGAGAGAGCGCTGGTCTTCGAATCGCTCTTCTCGACGCCGACCGTCGGCACCGGCGCCGCGGCGAGGCCGCTGTAGAGCCCCGCGAGCAGCGCCTCCGTCTCCCCCTGCTGCGGCAGGGCGGGACGGGCGACGACCACGGCGTCGAGCGCTCGGTTGACGGAGCCAGACTGCTCCTCCACGAGCACGCGGGTGAGCGCGTCGAAGACGGGGTTCGGACCGGCCGTGACGAGTTCCCGCGCGAGGGCCCGGCCGAGGCGTTCGCGATTGTCCGGCCCGGCAAGCCCGCGCGTCTCGGGCTCGGCGCGGAGGGCGGAGTCGGTCGCCTCGCTGTCGACCGGGACGCGGAGCGCGCGGATCATCGTCACGCGACCGCCCGCGTCGGCGACCGAGCGGCGGACCGCGCCGGCGAGACCCTGGTCGACCGAGCCGACGAACACGACGCCGATCCTTCGCCCCGAGAGCATTCCCCCGACGAGCCCGGGATACGTCGTTCTCGCGAATGCGTCGAGCTCGCCGCTGCGCAGGTCGGCACCCGCCGCCCGCGCGACGGCGCTGTCGCGCTCCGCGCGCAAGGCGTCGATCGAGGCCTGGAGGTTCTCGCGCTCCGCATCCGAGACGAACCCCTTCCCGGAGAGGCCGACCCCGAGAAAGATCCCGAGGACGAGCGCCACGAACACCGCAGCGAGCGAGGCGACGTGGTAGCGCAGGTCGAACACGGCCGTCAGTCTCGCAGAGGGCTAGAGGCCGAGCCCGTTCGCGATCGCGCGTGTGATCGACTGGATCACGTTCCGTAGCGTCGGCGAGGCGAGCACCACGCCCACGATGGCGGCAGCGCCCGCGAGTGCGAAGACGGCGAGCGGCCAGATCCCGACGCGGCGGCTCACGAGCCGCGACACCCCCTTCGCGTCGACGAGCGACTCGCCGACCTTCAGTCGCGTGACGAATGTCGATGCCATGCCCGCCCGGTCGCGCTCGAGAAACTCGACGAGGTTGAAGTGCGTCCCCACCGCGACGATCAGCGCCGCACCCTTCTCGTACGCGAGCTGGAGCGCGAGGTCCTCGCTGATCCCCGGTGCCGACACGGTGTGGTGCCCGAGGCCGAGACCTCGCAGACGCTCGGCGCCGGGAGCCTCGCCGCCCGGATAGGCGTGGACGACGAGCTCGGCCCCCGCGCGCAGGGCGGCGTCCGAGACCGAGTCGAAGTCGCCGACGATCAGGTCTGCCGACAGGCCGACCTCCCGGAGCGCGTCGGCGCCTCCGTCGATCGCGATCAGCACCGGTCGGAAGTCGCGGACGTAGGGACGGACCATGCGAAGGTCCGACTTGTAGCCGGGGCCGCGCGCGACGACGAGAGCGTGCCGGTCGCGGATCCGGGTGCGCAGCGCGGGAAGCTCGATCCCGGCCGCGAGCGTGCCGGCCTCCTCCTGGAGGTGGCGCAGCGTGTTCTCGGCGAAGGCGGCGAGCGCCTCCGCGATGCGGCTCTCCTGGTCGGCGAGCGACTCCTGGAGCGAAACCGCGTCGAGCACGGTCCCCTCGGCGACGAGCGTCCCGTTCCGCCAGACGCTGCCGCCGTCGAGGCGCACGAGCTCGCCGTCGGTCAACAGGTCGAAGAGCGGCGCGCCGGGGGCGTCGACGAGCCTGATCCCGGCCCGGACGAGCTCGAGCGGACCCGGGTTCGGGAAGCGGCCGGTCGTCGAGCGCGCGACGTTGACGACGGCCCGGATCCCCGACTCGGCGAGCTCCTCCGCCGAGACCCGGTCGAGGTCCGCGTGGTCGACGATCGCCACGTCCTCGGGGCCGAGGCGCTTGACGAGATCCTTCGTCCGGCGCCCCAGCCGCGCCCGGCCCGTGATCTCCGTCGAGACGTTCACCGCCGCCCCTCCGCCGTCACCGCACTGACGAACTCCTCGCCGCCGAGCATCCGCTCGAGCTCGTCCCGCCGCTGCGCATCGTCGAGGACCGCGATCCGCGTGTACGTCGGGTCACCCGGAACCTTCTCGACCCGCAGGTGCTGGTCGGCGGCCGTCGCGATCTGCGGCAGGTGCGTGATCGTGAGCACCTGTGCGCGCTCAGCGAGGCGCCGGAGGACGGCGGCGACGCGGTGCGCCGTGACGCCGCCGACGCCCGCGTCGATCTCGTCGAGGACGACGGTCTCGCCTCCCGCGACCGCCGCGATCGCGAGCGCGACGCGCGAGAGCTCGCCTCCCGAAGCCGTTTCCGCGACCGGCGCGAGCGGCAGCCCGGCGTTCGGGCGCACGAGGAACACCGCCTCGTCGACGCCCGTCGGGCCCGCCTCCCTCTCGCGCAGCTCGACGTGGAACTCTCCCTCCCCCATGCCGAGCTCGGAGAGCTCGGCCGCGACGGCGGTCGCGAACGGCCCGGCTGCGTCGCGACGGGCGGCAGCGAGGGCCTCGGTGGCGTCCTCGTACCGCGCTCGCGCGGCCTCGAGCTGTTCCCCTGCGCGGGCGAGCGGGTCGCCGTCCGCGCCGGCCTGCTCGAGCTCGGCGAGCGCTGCGGTCCGCCGACCGAGGAGCTCGTCGAACGTTGCAGCACGGTGACGGCGCTTCGCGTCCGCGATCCGATCGAGGCGCTCTTCGATCTCGGCCGTCCGTTCGGGGCTCGTCTCGAGCGAGTCCGCGAACCGTCGCACGTCGGCGGCGACCTCCGTCAGCCGGACGACGACGTCGCGCAGCTCTCCCGCGGCCGCCTCGAGCTCCGGCGCGAGCCGCTCGAGCGGCGCCAGCGCCCGTTCTGCCGAAGCTGCGAGCGCTCGCGCACCCTCGCCGTCGTCGGGCTCGATCGCGGCGGCAGCCGAAAGAGCTCCCTCGACGAGCTCGGCCACGTGCCTCGATCGCTCGCGCTCGGCGCGCAGCTCGTCCTCCTC
>NZ_DATMBZ010000036.1:0-5623 GCF_035558935.1 Gaiella sp.
CGGCGCATCCGTCCCTCCTGCATGTCACGAACGGAGAGAGCGCCGCCAACACGCTTCGGCAGACCGGGATCGGGGGTGCCGTCCTTCCCTGGCAGGACGCCCTTCACGAGGGGCCCGCGCCCGCAGGGTCGCGCCTGCAGCTCCTCGAGACACGGGCGTCGTTTCTGTCCGAGTGCGGGTGGGGGAGCCGGCGCGCACTGCTCGCCTCGCTCGAACGTCGCGACAGCCGGCTGGTCGGCGCGATGCGCGACGGCCTGCAGGTCGTGCTCTGGTTCGAGCATGATCTCTACGACCAGCTGCAGCTGCTGGACGTGCTGACGCTCATGCACGAGGAAGGGGTCGTGCCGGAGCTGGTCGTCGTCGGCTCGTTTCCCGGGAAGCCGTCGTTCGCCGGCCTGGGCGAGTTGACCGCAGGCGAGCTGGAGACGCTGTGGCCGGCGCGACGCGCGGCGACGGCCGCGACGCTCGAGACGGCGGCGGCCGCCTGGGCCGCGTTTCGTGCGCCGGAGCCGACGGATTTGGCGGAACGGGCGACGCGCGAGACGGAGGAGCTGCCGTTCCTCGCTCCGGCGCTAGGCCGGTTGCTCGAAGAGCTCCCCGCGCCGGGGGACGGCCTCTCCGGCACGGAGCGACGGGCGCTGCAGTCGATTGACGCGGGGGCCGACACACCCGGAGCCGCGTTCGTCGCTGCCCAGCGACTCGAGGCCGCGCCGTTTCTCGGCGACTCCTGGTTCTACCGCACGCTCGCGCAGCTCGGGCGGGGCGAGGCGCGGCTGATCGAGACCGACGAGGGACATCCCGTCCCTTCGCCCCCGCCGCTCGGCGACGCACACCTCTTCGCGCGGCTCCGGCTGCGCCTGACCGCAGCGGGAGAGCGAACGATGGCGGGCGACGCCGACCGGGTCGAGCTGCTCGACGTCGACCGCTGGATCGGCGGGACCCACGTCACGTCTCAGAGCCCATGGCGCTGGGATCCGGCGCGCGGAGAGCTCCTGGCGCCCGGATAGCCGCGCCCGCAACGGGGACCGGTCACCGCGCGGGTGCGTGGCTCGCCGTGGTGTGACCTCGGTTCTCCAGGGCTTCGACCCGACGCCGCTCTCGTGCTCAACCTGGCCAGAACATTCGGGTTCGGGTTGAGCGCCGGCTCGCGGGAGTGGAGGGCGCGGCTCGACGCCTTCGACGTCCTCGTTCTGGCGGTGACCGTCGGGCCGCGGGCGGCATAATCCGCGAACTGCGGATCGGGATCCCGCCCCCGGACCCGACGCCGCCACCGCGCGGCTTGCTCGGCTGGCTCCGCTCGCTTCGTCGTCGCAAGTGAGCACGAGAGGGGGAAGGACCGATCTCTCGGCCCTTCCCCTGCGATCCGCCTGGGACGCCTCCTACTTCGGCGGCTTCGGCACCAGGCAGGTGACGGTCGAGGTGTTGCCCGACGTGTCGGTCGCGGTCACCGTGGCGTCACCGGGACTGACGATGTGGGCTGCGACGGCGGAGTCCGGGCCGCCGATCTTCTTGCTGACCGGCGTGGAGCCGTCGGATGCCTGGGTGTACTTCATCGTGTCGCCGCTACGGAACGGTGAGCCGTCCGGCCGGCCGAGCCCGTTCACGCTGATCACGATGTCCGACTGCGCGGTCACCGTGTCCGTGGCGGTGAGGAGGTAGAACCCGTCCTCGTTGGATCCGCCGGGAACGTTCTTCCCATTCGGGTTCACGGACGGCGTGCACGCCAGTACGGGCGGCGTGGTGTCGCGCCAGATCTTCTCCACGGTGACGCTGACCTTCGCCGGTGGCGTGCCGAGCTGCGCCGACACCTCGATCTCGTCCGTGCCGAGGCTCGAGTCGGCCTTCGGCACGGTGTACGTGAAGCTCACCTGTCCGGCGGCGTTCGTGGTGCAGTTCGCGTTGGGGCTGCAGGTGCCGGTCGCGCCGGCGTTCTGGCCTCCCACCACGAAGCTCACGGTTCGCCCCGCGACCACGGACGGGTCACCTGCGATCGTCGCCGTCACGGTGTGCTGGTTGTCCGAGCCGAGCTCGTTCGTCTCGGTCGCCGGAGCGGCGCTCAGCTGCACGACCTGAACGGTCACGCAAGCCTCTGCCGTCTTCGAGTCGCCCAGGACGTCGCTACCGGCCGCCGTGACGCAGATCGTGTGGGCGCCCGGGGCGAGGTCCTGCGCGGTCGTCGAGTAGGTGACGGTGGCGGCGCCGGGTTGCGGCAGGTCGGGATCTATCTCCGAGTTCGGGATCGCCGACGAGTTTCCGTCGACCGACAGTTCCAACGACTGGAGCGTCGAGCCGATCAGGTTCTGGATGATGTCCGGGAGGTTGTTCGGGTTCGGCACCGCCGTGCAGACGCCACCGTTCTGGGCGATCTGATTCAGCGTCCCGGCGCCGCCGTCGGTGGTGCAGCTACTCCCGGCGCCGATGGCGATCGACTGGACGACCGCGCCGGCCGCCCCGAGGGCACCGGCGGGGCCCGTGACGTTCGCACCGGTGTTGCAGACGCCGTCGGAGGCGAACACCACGAACGTGTGACCGTTCGTCGTCGCGTTCACCAGGGACAGGGCGTCCGTCAGGCCCGCAGAGCAGTTCGTCCCGCCTCCGGGACTGCCGCTCGTGATCGCAGCGTTGACCGCCGGGCTCGTCGGATCGGTGAGCCCGAGCGCGGTCGACGCGCTGTCGCTGAACTTCACGACGGCGACCTCGTCGGTCGATCCGTCTGCGACGGCCGCCGCGTTGAGCCCGACGAAGAACGCCTTCTCGCAGTCGAGGATCGTGCCGCAGGTGCTCCCCGAAGGAGTTCCGCCGGTCGAGCCGGAGAAGTCCATCACGTAGACGATCGTCGCGTCCTGTGCGCCGACCCCGATGCTGGCCTTCCCCGCGACGGGAACGTCGACCGAGCTGCCGACGAACTCCGTCCCCGTGGCCGGCGAGTCGATCGAGACCGTGAGCTGTGCGCCGTTGGACAGGGTGGCCGTGGCCGGATTGGCGGCCAAGGCGATCCCGGCCAGCATCGCGACCATGCCGACGGCAGTCGCAAGCGCGAGCACGCCACGGCGCCACCGCCGTGAACGTCCCCGCGCGGTCGAGCGATACCCGGATGACCGAGCTGCTCTCATCGTCCCTTCCTTTCCTCGACGGTTCGACGCAACCGAGGCCGACTCCGGGCCAGGCGCGGTTCGCCATGGCCACGGACAGAGAGCGGGCAGAAGGGACGGGCTCGAAGAGATCCCGGTCCGTCGACAGCCTCGCGGTCACCGTCATGTCCCCCTACGGTTGAGTCCCCTACAACGGGCCGCTCGGTGGTTGGTACCACGGGCCGGGTGCGCCTACATCCCCCCTCCGAGTCAGTGCCGGCGACTTTCGAGGGGGTCAGCGCGGATCGGACACTGCGAGCGGCGGCCCGACGACCTCGAATGCCTCGGTCTCGGCCGCGAGACGCGCGAAGGCTTCGACGCCGCGCTCCTCGGCCGGAAGCTCCGCGTAGCGCTTGAAGAACTCCTCGAACGCCGCCGTCGCCGGCATGACCGTGGCGAAGAAGCGCAGGGGTCCTGGTCCGACGTTCTGCCAGGTGTGCGGCGTGCCTCGCGGGATGAAGACGAACGATCGCGCCGGCGTCAGGTGCAGAGTGTCCCCGAGCTTGATACGCATCGAGCCTTCGAGAGTGAAGATGACCTCGTCTTCCTCGTGGACGTGGAGCGGCGGGCCTTCCTGGCGGGCCACGAACGTCTCGATCGCGGTGAGCGCGCCGTCGCTCTCGTCGCTCCTGATCTTGAAGGTGAAGAGCCCGCCCATCGGGTTCTCCACTGACAGCCCTTCCCCGGGCCCCAGGACCAGCTCGCGCACCGCGTCATCCTATGGGCGGCCGGCCGCCGGGCGCGGCGCATCCGACCGGGCCGGGCCCCACCCGACGACGACTAGGGTAGAGCCATGACGACCAGCCTCGAGCTGGGGCGCATCTTCGGGATCCGGATCGGGATCAACTGGAGCTGGATCGTCGTCTTCGCGCTGATCGCTTGGACGCTGGCGGTCGGCGTCTTCCCGTCGACGAACCCGGGATTCTCCGACGGTGCCTACATCGCGATGGCGATCGTCGCCGCGGCGGCCTTCTTCGCGTCGCTGCTCCTCCACGAGCTGGGGCACGCGTTCCAGGCGCGACGCGAGGGGATGGAGATCGAGGGCATCACGCTGTGGCTCTTCGGCGGCGTCGCGAAGTTCAAGGGGATGTTCCCGAGCGCAGGGGCGGAGTTCCGGATCGCGATCGCCGGCCCCCTCGTCTCGCTCGCGCTCGGGGCACTCTTCTCGCTCGGCGCGTGGGCGGTCTCGACCACGGACGCCGTCGACGCCGTCGTCGCCTGGCTCGGATACATCAATCTCACACTGCTCGTCTTCAACATGCTCCCCGCGCTGCCGCTCGACGGCGGCCGGGTGCTGCGTTCGGCTCTCTGGCACTTCCGCGGCGACTTCCGGAGCGCGACGCGCGGCGCGGCCCGGCTCGGCCGCGGCTTCGGGCTCCTCTTGGTCGCGGGGGGCATCTTCCTGTTCGTCTTCCAGGGGGCGTTCAGCGGCGCCTGGCTGGCCTTCATCGGCTGGTTCCTGCTCCAGGCGGCGACTGCCGAAGACCGCTATGCGATGGTGAGCGAGTCGCTCGGCGGGGTGCGCGTCCGCGACCTCATGACCCGCGAGCCCGTGACAGTGCCTGCGTCGATGTCGATCGCGCGCTTCATGGACGAGATTGCGTGGAGCCGCCGCTACACGACCTATCCCGTCGTCGACGGTGGGCGCGTCGTCGGCCTCCTCGCATTCCGCTGCGTCGCCGAGGTGCCGCGCTCCGAGTGGGAGCTGCGGCTGGTGCGCGAGTGCATGATCCCGCGCGAGCGCGTGCCGGTGTTCGACGAGGACGACGCGGCGGTCGACGCCCTGGCCGAGCTCAGCGAATCGGAGCTCAACCGAGGGATCGTTCTCGAGGACGAAGAGCTCACCGGGATCGTCTCGATCACCGATCTCGCGCGCGCGCTCGAGATCGGGATGCCCGGCCGACGGGTGGGGAGGGCGGCCTGACTACCTGAGCGGCGCGCGCTCGACCGCGATCAACGCCTTCGCCGCAGGCAAGCCGATCGACGTCGTCAACCCGTGGCCTGGAGGTGAGGCGACGCCTGCCCCAGCACGTCGCGATGCCGATGCCCGGCCTGCGGCTCGTGCTCGTCGCTCAACGAAGGGGCAACTCGCGTCCGCGTTCCTCGTCGGGTCGCGGGCCGAAGATACGCCGTTCGCTTTCGTCGATCTCCACGTCGTTGATGCTTGCCTCGCGGCGCCGCATCAGGCCGTGGTCGTCGAACTCCCACAGTTCGTTGCCGTAGCTCCGCCACCACGTTCCGTCGCGGTCGCGGCTCTCGTACTGGAAGCGAACGGCGATGCGGTCGGTGTCGAAGCACCAGAGGTTCTTCCGCAAGGCGTACTCGAGCTCACGGTCCCACTTGTGCGTCAGGAAGGCGACGATCTCGTCGCGGCCGGTCACGAATACATCACGGTTACGCCAGACCGAGTCGACGGTGTACGCCTGCGCCACCTTCTCCGGATCGCGCGTATTCCACGCGTCCTCCGCAGCCTGCACCTTCTGTGTGGCTGT
>NZ_DATMBZ010000037.1:0-5135 GCF_035558935.1 Gaiella sp.
CGGCGCGATCGCGAAGGCGGTCGGGGATGCGCCGCCCGCCGGCCGGGTGCGCGCGCGCTTCGAAGGCTCGGCGGGTCAGAGCTTCGGCGCGTTCCTCACGGCCGGTGTCGAGCTGCGGCTCGTCGGGGAGGCGAACGACTATGTCGGCAAGGCGATGTCGGGCGGCCGCATCGTCGTCTCGCCCTTTGCGGACGACGCCGGCGACCCGTGCCTCGTCGGCAACACCGCGCTCTACGGGGCGACGGGCGGCGAGCTGTACTGCGCCGGCTCCGCGGGCGAGCGGTTCGCCGTTCGCAACTCGGGCGCCGTCGCGGTGGTCGAGGGCGTGGGCGACCACGGCTGCGAGTACATGACACGCGGCACGGTCGTCGTCCTCGGGCCACACGGTCGCAACCTCGGCGCGGGCATGACGGGCGGCGAGGCGTTCCTGCTCGAGCCGGACGAACGCCTCGTGAACGGCGACCTCGTCGCACTCGTGCCGCTCGAGCGCCACGAAGGCGAGAGGCTGATCGCGTTGCTCGAGCGCCACGAGCGGCTCACGAGCTCTGCTCGGGCACGCCCCCTCCTCGCCGATCCGGAGCGTGCCGTCGAGCGGTTCAGGCGGCTCGCGCCGCGCAGCGAGCTCGCGGAGCGCGAATCGGCGGAGCAGGGCCGTCTCAGCGCCTGACGCATAAATCGAGGCTTCGTGCATACTATGCGAATGCCGTACGTCAGCATCGTCGGCTCGGCCGGCTACACGGGACAGGAGACGCTCGACCGCGTCCTGCGCCATCCGGATCTCGAGCTCTACGCGGTCGGGTCCGACTCGCTCGCCGGGCAGGACGCGACGGCGCTCGACCCGCGGCTGAACCGCAACGGCGGCAAGCGCGTCCCGCGCCTGATCACGAACGCCGCGGCGCTCGCCTGCGAGGCGGACGTCACGTTCCTCTGCCTCTCACACGAGGAGGCCGCCGGCCTCGAGCCGCCGGCCCGCGGCATCGTCGTCGACCTCTCCGGCGCCCATCGTCTCCAGGATCCCACCCAGTACGAGGAGTGGTACGGCTTCACGCATCCTCGCCCGGAGGAGCTCGGCTCGTGGTCGTACGGCCTGCCCGAGCTGACGCCGCCCGAAGGACGGCTGATCGCGAACCCCGGTTGCTACGCGACCGCCGTGCTCCTCGCGCTGGCGCCGATCGCCGACGCGATCGAGCGCGAGAGCGTGGTCGTCGACGCGATGTCCGGAATGACCGGAGCGGGCCGGTCGCCCAAGGCGTCGACGCACGCGGGCTTCGTGCTCGACAACGTCTCGCCGTACAAGGTCGGCACGCACCAGCACGTGGCGGAGATCGCGCAGCTGCTCGGCTTTCCCGTCTCCTTCACGCCACACCTGCTTCCTGTCCGCCGGGGGCTCCTGGCGACCTGCAACGTCCGCTCGACCGGCGCCGATCTGCGCGCGCTGCTCGAGGAGCGCTACGCGTCGAGCCCTGTCGTGACCGTCCTGCCGGACGGCGTCGCCCCCGAGCTCGCGCGCGTCCAGCACACGGACGGGGCCGAGATCGGCGTCTTCTCCGACCGCCACACCGACCGCACGATGGTGATCTGCGCGATCGACAACCTCGGCAAGGGCGCCGCGGGACAGGCGGTACAGAACGTCAACGCGCTGTTCGGGCTGGCCGAGACGGCCGGGCTGAGGCTATCCGGGGTACTCGTCTGATGTCCGTCACCGCGGCTCGGGGATTCGTCGCGGCCGGCGTCGCCGCGGGGATCCGTCCCTCCGGGAAGCCCGACGTCGCGCTCCTCCGCTCGGCTTCGCCGGCGGTCGGCTGCGCGATGTGGACGCTCAACCGGGTGCAGGCTGCGCCGGTCGTCGTCTCTCGGCGGCATCTCGAGCTCGCCGAGCCGCAGGCCGTGGTCGTGAACGCAGGCGTCGCGAACGCGGCGACCGGGACCGCCGGAGAGGACGACGCCCGCGCGACCGCCGAGCGAGTCGCAGGACGCCTCGGGCTCCGGCCCGAAGAGGTCGTCGTTCTCTCGACCGGAGTCATCGGCCCGCGTCTCCCGATGGCGTCGCTGCTCGCCGGGGTGGACGCCGCCGCCGAGACGCTCTCGGCCCACGGCGGCGAGGCCGCCGCGCAGGCGATCCTGACCACCGACGCCGGAGCGAAGACCGCGGTCGTCGAGGAAGAAGGCTTCACGGTGGGCGGGATGGCCAAGGGGGCCGGGATGATCCACCCCTGCCTCGCCACGATGCTCGCGATCGTGACGACCGACTACCCTCTCGCGCCCGGGGAGGCCGACCGCTTCCTGCGCCCGGCCGTCGAGCGGTCGTTCAATCGGATCTCGGTCGACGGCGACTGCTCGACGAACGACGCGGTCGTGCTGCTCGCAAACGGCGCGTCCGGAGTCGCACGCGACCCGGAACTGGACGAGCGGTTCGCAGCGTCTCTGGCAACGGTCTGCTCCGATCTGGCTCGTCAGATCGTCGCCGACGGTGAAGGCGCGACCGTGGTCCTCGAGATCGTCGTGTCCAGCGCTTCCTCGCACGAGGAAGCGCGCGCGATCGCCCTGCGGGTCGCGACGTCCCCGCTCGTGAAGACGGCGGCTTTCGGGCGCGACCCGAACTGGGGGCGCGTGCTCGCGGCGGCTGGATCGGCGCCGGCGAACGGCGGCTTTGCGCACCTCGACCCCGAGCGGCTCTCGGTCTCCTTCGACGGGACACCGGTCTTCTCGGACGGAGCTCCGACGGGACTCGTGCCGGAGCTCGGCGGCTCCGCTTGCCGGATCGAGCTCGACCTCGGGCTCGGCGACGGCGACGCGGCCTACCTCGCATCCGACCTCTCGTACGACTACGTCAAGCTGAACGCGGAGTACACGACGTGACGGTCGTCCTCAAGCTGGGCGGTCGTGTGGCCGCCGATGCGGTCCGCGGCGCGCTGGCCGAAGTCGACGGCCCGGTCGTGATCGTCCACGGTGCGGGGCCGCAGATCACGGCCGGGATGGAGCTGCGTGGGATCTCACCAACCTTCGTCGCGGGACGGCGGGTGACGACTTCGGAGGTGCTCGAGGTGGTCCGCGAGGGGCTCACGGCCGTGAACGAGGAGGTCTGCAGAGTCATCGGCGACGACGCGGTCGGCCTCTTCGGCGACGAGATCGGCCTGCGCGCGCACCACGTGCGGGAGCTCGGCCTCGTCGGCGAGCCGGTGCCCTCGGCGCCGCCTGCCATCGTCGAGGCACTGGCGGCCGGCCGGGTGCCCGTCGTGGCGCCGCTCGCCGCCGGCCCGCTCAACGTCAACGCGGACGAGGCTGCGGCGGCGCTGGCCGTCGGCCTCGGCGCCGAGCGGATCCTGTTCGTCACCGACGTCCCCGGCGTGCTCCTCGACGGCGAGCTTGCGAGCGTGCTGCCGGCGGACGAAGCCGAGGCCGGGCTCGCCGAGGGCAGGTTCGAGGGCGGCATCGTCCCGAAGCTCATGGCGGCGGTGCAGGCCGCCCGCGGCGGCGTGCGCGCCTCGATCGGCTCGACGGAGGTCCCGGCGTGAGCCGCGCAAGTGACACGGTGTCACTTGCCGCTCGCGAAGCCGTCCTGCCGACCTACGCGCGGGCCGACGTCACGTTCGTCCGCGGGGAGGGCTGCCGCCTCTGGGACGACGCCGGCCGCTCGTACCTCGACTTCGGAGCGGGCATCGCCGTGGTCGGGCTCGGCCATCGTCACCCTGCCGTCACAGCCGCGGCGCACGCCCAGCTCGACGAGCTCTGGCATGCGTCGAACCTCTACTGGACCGAGCCGATGCTCCGCCTCGCGGCGCTCCTCTCGGACCGGTTCGGAGGCGCGCAGGCGTTCTTCTGCAACTCGGGTGCGGAGGCGAACGAGGCGGCGCTCAAGGTCGCCCGCAAGGCGACCGGACGTGCGCGAATCGTCGCCCTCGAGGGCGGCTTCCACGGCCGCACGCTCGGGGCATTGTCGGCGACCGGCCAGCCCGGCAAGTGGGAGGGGTTCGGCCCGCTCGTCCCGGGCGTCTCGTTCGCGCGCCCCAACGACGTCGAGTCGCTCGAGGCTGCCGTCTCTCCGGGCGGCGAGCTCGCCACGATCATCCTCGAGCCCGTGCTGGGTGAGGGAGGCGTGCAGCCGCTCGACGAGAGCTTCGTCCGGGCCGCGGCGGAGATCGCCCACGAGGTCGGAGCGCTGCTCACGGTCGACGAGGTGCAGGCCGGCCTTGGCCGCACCGGAACGTTCTTCGCCTTCGAGCAGCTCGGCATCGAGCCCGACCTCGTCACGCTGGCGAAGGGCCTCGGCAACGGGCTGCCGATCGGCGCGCTCCTCGTGCGCGAGGGCGTCGCCGACGCGATCGGACCGGGGGATCACGGCTCGACCTTCGGCGGGAACCCCGTGGCCGCGGCTGCCGCATGCGCGGTGGTAGAGGCGATCGACGACGCGGTCCTGGAGAACGTCACGGCGCGCGGATCGCAGCTCGACGCCGGCCTCGCGACGCTTCCCGGCGTTCTCGGTGTTCGCGGACGCGGCCTTCTCCTCGCGGCGGTGCTCGACCGCGACGCGGGCGAGGTCGTGGACGCCTGCCGCGAGCGCGGGCTGCTCGTCCTCACTGCGGGCCCCGACGTCCTACGGCTCCTGCCGCCGCTCGTCGTCACTGCCGAGGAGGTCGACGAGGCGCTCGGCGTGCTTCGGGAGGTGCTCGCATGAGCAACTCGATCCGCCGGCAGGCGATCCTCCGCCTCGTTCGCGACCGCGCGATCTCGACGCAGTCCGAGCTCGTCGACGCGCTGCGCGAGGAGGGCCACGACGTCGTGCAGACGACGATCTCGCGCGACGTACACGAGCTCGGGCTGACGAAGGTGCGCGCCCCGTCGGGCCGCCTCGTGTACGCGGCGCCCGGCGCCGACGACGCCGACCGGTTCCGCGCGATCGGCGTCGCGATCCGTCGCTACGCGACGCGCGTCGAGCACGCGGGGCCGCTCGTCGTCCTGACGACGCCTTCGGGCTACGCGAGCGCGCTCGCGCAGGCGATCGACGAGGGCGGCCACCCGGGTATCGCCGGCACGATCGCCGGCGACAACACGATCTTCGTCGCGCCGCGGGAGGGCACGACGTCCCGCTCGCTCAGCTCGGAGCTCGGCGAGCACCTGACGCGCATCTGAGCGGC
>NZ_DATMBZ010000038.1:0-6558 GCF_035558935.1 Gaiella sp.
ACCGGAAGCTCACGCGCACCACCCGGCGGGTCTTCCGGAGCGATTCGGCGTCGTAACGGCTGCCGGTCGGCCGCGGGCGGCCGCTAGCCGGGGCGCTTGACCGCCCGCACGCCGACGATCACCTCGTACAGTCGGTCGTGCGCGGCGAGCTCCTCGGCCTTCAGGTCCGACGCCGCGAGCCCGTAGAGGAACCCCGTCGCGCTCAGCACGTTGCCGTAGGACCGCGCCTCGACGTTCCCCGCGCCGAAGGCCTCCTCGGCGAGGCGCTGCGCCGAGCGGGCGGTGAAGTGCCACCACTCGCCGTACTCCTCGTCCTCCGGCGGTGAGATCTTCGTGATCCCGGGCACCGTCGCGAGCAGCACTCCGCCTGGCGCGAGGGTCCGGTGCAGCGTCGCGAGGGCGGCGCGGATGTCGTAGACGAACTGGAGCGTCTGCGTGACGATCGCGCAGTCGAACGCGTCGCTCGGGATCTGGGGCGCGTCGGTCAGGTCGCCGACGATCACCGCGTAGAGTCGGTCGTGCGCGGCAAGCTCGTCGCCCGTGAGGTCGGAGGCGGCGAGCCCGTACAGGAAGCCGGTCGCGCTCAGCACGTTCCCGAACGAGCGGACCTCGACGTTCCCCGCGCCGAAGACCTCCTCCGCGAGCCGCTGCGCGGAACGGGCCGTGAAGTGCCACCACTCGCCGTACTCCTCGTCCTCCGGCGGCGAGATCTTGGTGAGCCCGGGCACCGTGGCGAGCAGCACCCCGCCCGGAGCGAGGATGCAGTGCAGGGTCGCCAGCGCAGCCCGCACGTCGTAGACGAACTGGAGCGTCTGCGTGACGATCGCGCAGTCGAACGCGTCGCTCGGGATCTGCGGCGCATCGACGAGGTCACCGACGATCGTCGCCTGCGGGTTGCCCTCGGTCGCCATCAGGATGTCGATCCGCTCGACGTCGCGGCCGAAGCGCGTGGTGTAGTCGGGCGCCGCGATCTCGAGCACGCGACCGCGGATCTCCGCAGCGTGGCCGCCGACGAACTCCTCGACGTAGACGCGGTCGATCGGCGTGCCGCGCTCGAACCCCCAGTTGGGGTCGATTGGCGTCACGCGCCGGAGGTCTCCGAGTGACGGTGGGCGGCGGCGGCGCCAGTCGACGTAGGCCGCGCGCAGCGGTCGGAGCCGTCTCCGGAGAGCCTGTGGGACGTAGCGGTGCGGGTTCAACGTGCGGCCTCCGTCAAGGCCGCGATCATAGGGCGCCGTGGCCGTGCTCGAACCTCTGGTGACCGACTCGCAGCGCGTCGTCGTCGTCTCGCCGCACCTCGACGACGGCGTGCTCTCGCTCGGCGCCTCGATCGTCACCTGGAGCCGCGCGGGGGCGTCCGTCGAGCTCCTCACCGTGCTGGGCTGCGACCCGGATTCGGACGCGCCCGCCGGAGGCTGGGACCGGCGCGGCGGTTTCGCGACGGAGGGCGAGTCCGCCCGCGCGCGGCGCGAGGAGGACGGCCGAGCGTGCGCGCTCCTCGGAGCGACGCCGGTGTGGCTCCCGTTCGGAAGCGTCGACTACGAACGGCACGGCGACGACGAGGACGTGCGCCGGGCGGTCGCAGACGCTCTCCACGGTGCCGACCTCGTCCTCGTTCCCGGCTACCCGCTCACCCACCCCGACCACGACTGGCTCGTCCGGCGGCTGGTATCCGGCTTCGAGTCGGACACCAAGCTCGCGCTCTACGCCGAGCAGCCGTACACGCGCCGCACGGACGCCGCGCCGGAGGTGCCCGAGTGGCTGGCCGAGGCGACCGCCGCCGGCGCGTTCGAGGTGGCTCACACGCGGCTGCGCGACCGGCTCGCCAAGTGGCGTGCGATCCAGGCGTACCGCTCGCAGCTTCCGCTGCTGGGAATGCGCCGGAGCCTGCGGCGCGGTGTCCACCGCTACGCGCTCGGCCCGGAATGGATCGCCCGGGCGCCGGACTAACCTCCACGACGGCATGAAGCTGGTCATGACCCTCCTCGTCCGCGACGAGGCCGACATCGTCGACGCGCAGATCGCGTACCACCTCGACGCGGGCGTCGACTTCGTCGTCGCGACTGACAACCGCTCCGAGGACGCGACCACCGAGATCCTCGAGCGCTATGCGCGCGAGGGCGTGCTCCACCTGATTCGGGAGCCCGGCGACGACCTGCGCCAGAGCGAGTGGGTGACGCGGATGGCGCGCCTCGCGGCGGCCGACTTCGCGGCGGACTGGGTGATCAACGCCGACGCGGACGAGTTCTGGCATGCGCACGGCGCGAGCCTCAAGGAGCTGTTCGGAGCCGTTTCCGGACGGTTCGGCGCGGTTCGCGGCGCGTGGCGGAACTTCGTGCCGCGGCCGGACGACGGACGGTTCTTCGCGGAGCGCATGACCGCGCGGCTCAGCGCTCCGAGCTTTCATCCGCACCCGCTCAGCACGCACTTCAAGTCCGCGCACCGGGCCCGGCCGGACGTCCGCATCGGACGTGGCAACCACGAGGCCCTCGCGCACGACCTCGTCGCGCTGCGCGGCTGGTATCCGATCGAGATCCTCCACTTCCCGGTCCGCTCGTACGAGCACTGCCGGCGGAAATACGTGACGCAGTTCGTCGCGCTCGAGCGGAACGCCGAGAAGGGGATCCCCGGGCACATGGCAGAGGCATACGAGGCGTACCGTGCCGACCGCCTCGACGACTTCTACGCTCCGCTCGTCGTCGACGACGCGACGCTCGAGGCGGGGCTCGCCGACGGGACGTACTCGGTCGACACCCGCCTGCGCGACCGTCTGCGCGCGCTCGGCTTCGGCGCTCCCGGCGGGCCGTCCCGCGTCGCCGATGCGCCGCGCACGCCGCTCGAGGAGGCGGCGCAGTTCGCGGCCGAGTACACCGTGCTCGGTGAGACGGATCTCGGCTCCTCCTTCGGCGCACGCATCGACGAGCTCGAGGCGCGGCTCGCAAGGCTCGAGCGGAGCCCCGCGGCGCGCGTCCGCCGGCTCGTCGGAAGCCTTCGCTCGTGAGCGGGCACGTCGCCCGGCTACTCGCGTTCGTCTCCACGAGGCGCGCCGCCGTCCTCCTCTTCGCCGTTGCGCTCGTGGTCTTCTGGTTCCAGGCCCTCGGCTGGCCGATGGCGAAGGGACGCGACACCTGGGACTACCTCGTCTACTACCTCCAGCTGCTGGACTCCGAGCCGCCGCTCTCGCAGGTGCAGCTCTTTCGCACGCCGTTGACTCCGCTCGCGGTCGGCCTCCCGCTCGACCTCGGCGGGACATTCACGCTCGAGGTCGCCTTCGGAGTCCTCTTCGCGGTGTCGGTCGTCGCGTGGACCGCGACGGCGCTGACGTTCGGGCGGGTGCCTGCCCTGGCGACGGCGGGGCTGCTTCTCGTGTATCCGGGCTGGGCGACCCTCTACCACCAGGCCTCGAGCGACGCGGTGTTCGCGACGGGGCTCGCCGTGTGGGCGCTCGTCCTCGCGCGGGCGCTTCGGCGTCCCACGACGGGCGGCTTCGTCGCGCTCGGCGCCGGGATCGCGGTGCTGATCCTGATCCGCCCGGCGAACCAGGTGCTGCTCCCGGCCGTGCTCGTGCCGCTGCTCGCCGCGGCATCGTGGCGCCGCCGGCTCACGTGGGTGGCCGCGTGCCTCGCCGCCGCGGCGCTGCCACTCGCGGGCTGGGCCGTGCACAACGACGCCCGCTACGACGACCTCACCGTCGCGCGGGGCGGCCGGGCCTGGGTGCCGTTCCTGCGCGTGTGGCTCGACGACAGGACGATCACGCCCGAGAACGGCCCGGCGTCGCGGCGGCTCGCGGGCCTCATCCAGGACCACGTGCTGACCGAAGAGCCGTTCGCCGGTCTCCGCGTCCCCCTCGACGCGTACTTGCAGAACGGGACGAACTACGAGACGGTCCGGCTCATCGCGCTATCCGACCGGTACTTCGGACGGAACGACAACTACGGCGTGATCTTCGACTCCGCGGTCGAGGCGATCCGCGAGCACCCGGGGACGTATGCGCGCGGCGTGGCCGACGTCTTCTGGGAGTTTCTGATGCAGCGACCGATCCGGGAGGGCGTCGCTCCCCGCGAGCAGACGGCACCCGAGGCGCCGCCGCCGACGTTCGAGAGCGAGGGCGTCGTCCTCCCGAACCCGCAGGCGCACGTTCTCGTCGACGCCGTGCCCTACGGCTTCGTGTGGTGCGCGTCGGACTACATCGACTCGTGCGCGCTCAGGAATCCGTCGCTCGTCTGGCACGACCCGGCGCAGCAGAAGCGCTACCGCGAGATCGTCTCGCAGGTGCGCGCCTGGGATGCGGAGCTGCCATCCCGGGCCGGCAAAGCGTGGGTGACGGGGATCCTCAACCGGATCACGCCGCGGTTTCCGCGCCCGCCGCTCTGGCTCGCGGTCGGCCTCGTCGCGCTCGTCTGGCGCAGGCCACGGGACTGGCGGACGATCCTCGTGCTCTGGGGGGCGGCCCTGGCGGTCCTCCTCATCCACGCCGCCTCACAGGGCCTCGCGCCCGAGTTCGCGCTCCCCCTCTACCCGGTGTTCATCGTCACGGCGGTCGGTGCGCTGGCCGGGGAGCGCAGTCCCGTGCGGTCGACGGAGTGACACGCGCGCGGTCGCCGCTCCTCGCCGTCCTGGCTCTGACTGCTCTGGGTGCCGCGCTCCGGTTTCCCACGCTCGACCGGCAGAGCTTCTGGCTCGACGAGCTCGTGACGGTCTCGCTGCTCGACCGGGGCCTCGGAGACGTGCTCCACGAGATCCCCCGGACGGAGGCGACGCCGTTCGTCTACTACGTCGTGGCGTGGCTCTGGGGATCCGTCTTCGGGCTCGGCGAGGTCGGGATCCGCTCGCTCTCGGCGCTCGCGGGAACCGCCACGATCCCCGTCGCCTACGGCGCCGGCGCCGTGCTGGCCTCGCGGCGTGCTGGTCTCGTCGCGGCCGGCCTCGTCGCGGTCAACCCGTTCCTCGTCTGGTACGCGCAGGAAGCGCGCTCGTACGCCCTCCTGTCGCTGTTCGCCGCCGCGACGGTGCTCGCGTTCGGTCTCGCGCTTCGCGGCGACGCGCGGTGGCTGGCGTGCTGGGCCGCGTTCGCGGCGCTCGCGATCGCGACGCACTACTTCGCGCTGTTCCTCGTCGGGGCGGAGGCCGTGTGGCTGCTCGTCCGCCTCCGCGCCTCTCGCCCTGTCGTTCTGGCGATGCTCGTTCCGTCCGCCGTGGTCCTCGCGCACGTGCCGCTCGTTCTCGCGCAGCGGGGGAACGGCGAGGCCGTCTCCGGCTCGTCGCTCGTCTCGAGGATCGCGGGGATCCCGAAGAACCTCGTCGTCGGCTACAGCTTTCCCGCCGAGGCGCTCGGGAGCGCGCTCGCGGCGCTGCTGCTCCTGGTCGGGATCGTCCTGGTGGCGCGCGCGGGTCCACGCGAGCGGCTCGGAGCGATCGCCGCCGGCTCAGTCGCCCTCGCGATGGTCGTGGCGCCCGTCCTGCTCGCGCTCGTCGGCGTCGACTTCCTGATCGCGCGAAACACGATCGGCGCGGTCGTTCCGGCGGCGGTGTGCGTCGGGGCCGGCTATGCGACCGGAAGGCTCGGGCTTGCGGCGGCGACGGCGCTGTGCGTCGTCTCGGCCGCGGTCGCGCTGGCGCCCGCGATCGACACGACGTACGGCCGCACGGATTGGCGCGGCGCGGCCGCCGCACTGCGGACGACCGAGGGCGACCGTGCGATCGTCGTCACGCCGTACATGAGCCGGACGCTCTGGCGTCCGTACCTGTCCGGCCTGCGGGAGCCCGACCCGAACGGTGCGCGGGTCGAGGAGATCGCCGCGGTCGGGCTGGCGACGGAGGGCGGCTACTCGGCCGGCCGCGTCGAGCCGCCGAGCGTGAGCGCTCCGCGGCCGCTCGAGGGCTTTCGGGTCGTCGCCGTCGAGCGGAAGCCGACGTACACGCTCGTCCTGTACCGGGCCGCTCGACCGACGCTCGTCCCGATGGCGACGCTCGCCGGTCTCGCGCTCACGGACGAGCAGCCGGGAGTGCTGGTGCAGGGCCCGTGAGTTTCCCGGTGTGGAGGGCGCCTTCCGTCCTCCCGGGTAGCATCCCGGGGTGAATCGGACCGAGGCCGCGCTCGAGGAGGAGCGCACGACGTCACGTGCCGTAGAAGCAGAGCCCGCGCTCCTGCCCTCCCAGAGGCCGGGTGACGTGGTCGATCTCGAGGCAGCGGGCCGGGTGGCGGTCATCCGGCCGGCGAGCCGGATCCCGCGGCTCGACATCGGCGAGCTCTGGCACTATCGCGAGCTTCTCTGGACGCTCGTCTGGCGAGACGTCGCAGTCCGCTACAAGCAGACGTTTCTCGGCATCGCCTGGGCGCTCCTCGTCCCGGCGTTCACCGCCCTCGTCTACGTAATCGTCTTCGGGAAGTTCGCGAACTTCCCAGCGGGCAGCACTCCGTACCCGAGCCTCGTTGTCGCCGGCGTTCTGCCGATGCAGTACTTCGCATCTGCACTGAGCCTCGCGAGCCTCAGCCTCCTGTCGAACCTGCCGCTCGTGACGAAGGTGTACTTCCCCCGGACGCTCCTCCCGCTCGGC
>NZ_DATMBZ010000039.1:0-6701 GCF_035558935.1 Gaiella sp.
CGACCGCTACGTCGTGGTTCGGACGCCCGCCAACCCGACCTATTTCTGGGGCAACTTCGTCCTCTTCGCGACGCCGGTCGAGCCGGACGCGATGGAAGAGCGGCTCGACCTCTTCGCAGGCGTGTTTCCGGACGCCGCCCACGTCGCGTGGGGGATCGACTCGGTGGACGGGACCGTCGGCGCGGAAGCAGAGCTCGTCGCGGCAGGCTTCGAGGTGAGTCGCGACACCGTGCTCATCGCGTCGGCGCTCCATCGGCCCTCGCGTCCGACGCACGCGGAGCTACGACCGATCGAGAGCGACGCGGACTGGCGGCAGGCGCTCGCACTGCACACCGCGTGCACCGAGGGGGACGAGCACGTCACGGAGGAGTTCCTCGCAGGCCAGGTCGCGGCGGCCCGCGCGCTCACCGAGCTCGGCCATGCGTCGTGGTTCGGCGTGTTCGAAGACGGACGGCTGCTGTCCTCGCTCGGCATCGTCTCCGACGGCTCCGGACTCGCCCGCTTCCAGTCCGTCGAGACGCATCCCGACGCTCGCCGGCGCGGCCTCGCGAGCGCGCTCGTCCACCACGCGGGAAAGGCGGCGCTCGACCGAGGCGCGAAGCGGCTCGTGATCGTCGCCGATCCGGGATACCACGCGATCGGCATCTACCGCTCGCTCGGGTTCGTCGATTGGGAGACGCAGGTGCAGCTCACGCGTCCGCCGGGCTCGACCGGCACCTGACGTTCCTTACACTCGGCGAGGTGCAGAGGTTCGACGTGCTCGTCGTCGGAGCAGGGCCGGCGGGATCCTCGACCGCGATCCATCTCGCGCGCGCCGGAGCGCGCGTGCTTCTCTCCGACAAGGCCGTGTTCCCACGCGACAAGCCGTGCGGCGGCGGTCTGACGGGCCGCGCGCTGAAGCGGATCCCCGTCGACCCGTCGCCCGTCGTCGAGCGGGACATCGACCGCTTCCAGCTCCGTCTGCGCTACGGCTCGAGCTTCACGCGAGGCCATGACGAGCCACTGATCAGGATGACGCAGCGCCGCCGGCTGGACGCGTTCCTCCTCGAGCACGCCGCGGCCGCGGGGGCGGTGGTGCGCGACGGCACCCGGGTCGAGGCGCTCGACGTCGACGACGCCGGAATCACGGCGCTGGTCGGAGGCGAGACCGTGCGGGCGGATGTCCTCGTCGGCGCCGACGGCGCCAACGGCGTGGTGGCCCGGTCGGCCGGACTGGGGGAGGGGATCGTGCGCGGCGTCGCGCTCGAGGGCAACGTGCCGCTCGCGGCGCTCCGCGGCGACCTCGAGCGGACCGCGGTGATCGAGCTCGCCGTCCTTCCCGGCGGCTACGGCTGGGTGTTCCCCAAGGGCGACCATGCGAACCTCGGCGTCGGTGGGTGGGGCAGCGAAGGGCCGCGGCTGCGCGACCATCTCGCGCGGTTGGCGCACGCACACGGAGTCGCGTTCGAGGCCGTCACGGACCTGCGCGGTCATCGGCTCCCCATGCGACGGCTCGGCACACCTGCCGGAGCGGGGCGCGTTCTGCTCGTCGGCGATGCCGCGGGCCTCGTCGACCCGCTGTCGGGCGACGGCATGTATGAGGCGTTCGTCTCGGCGCGCCTCGCTGCCGACGCGATCGTCGTCGGCGATCTCGACGGCTACAGCGCGGCGCTCTCCGCAGCACTCGACCGGCACGCTGCCGCGTCCTGGGCGGCCAAGCGAGCCTTCGACCGCTACCCGCGCACGGTGTTTGCGGCAGCACGGGCGCCCGGTGTCTTCAGGGTGGTGGCCGGGCTGCTCTGCGGTGAGGTGGCCCACCCGGCCGACGCGCGCGGCGTTGCGCGCGGGCCGCTGAAGCTGATCGCCCGCCTCGCCGGCTGACCCGTCGTCTCACTCCTCCGCCAGCGCCTCGGCCAGCAGCGACGTCGCATACGCCCTCCAGGCGAGGTCTGCGTCCGAGAGGAGGAGACCGAGCGCCTCGCGGGCGCCGCGTAGCCCGGCCACGTCGCCCGAGAGCGACTCGAGCCCTGCGCGGAGCCGAAGGCGCCGCTCCTCGGTGTCGAGGTCGTCCGCGAGCGCCGCCGCCGCCCGGCCGAAGGGGTCGAGCGGGCGGCGGGGATCGCCTCCGGCCGCGAGGAGGAGCTCCGCGCGGCGGATCGCGGCGCCGAGCTCGTCCTCGTCGATCGCGACGCCGCGGCCCGCGAAGAAGCAGAGCATCGTCCACTGCTCCGTCACGTCCGCCCGCTCGACGGAGCGGATCCAGTCCCGGATCGTGTCCCGCGCCATGTCCGCGTTCTATCGCAGCGGATGTTCGGGTCCGGTTCGGAAGGCCAGGACGCCCGGTCAAGCGGACGCCCGAGTCGTCCGATAGGTCAGACATGGGTGGTGGTCGTCTCGTCGTCGCGTCGTGCGCTGCGCTCGCGTCGCTCGTGCTGACAGCGCCTGCGCTCGCCGCCGACCCCGGGGCCGAGCTCGCCCAGCCCGCCGCCACGACGGCGAAGAGCTGGGCGGCGCCGCAGATCGCCTCGGTCGTGCTCGCCGGGTTGATGGGGCCGGACGTCACTTCCTTCCGCCCCGACGACGCGTTGACCCGTGCGGAGCTGCACGCCGCGATCCTCGCGTTGGGCAAGCCGCACCGGGCGCCGGCCGACCCGACGCGGATCGTGACGATGCGCGAGCTCGATGCCCAGCTCGTCGCAGCGGCCGGGCTGCTTCCGTCGGCGCGGGCGATCCGGCTCGCCGCGGCGGCCGCGGGCCTCGCCCCGACCGACATGGTGGGCACCGAGACCGTCGCGCGACTGCTCGGACTGCGACTCAACCACCCGCAGGGGAGTGAGGAGCTCGAGCGGGCGCCGAAGCAGCCGGCCTCACGCGCCGAGGCCGCGTACTCGCTCGCCAAGCTTCGCGCTCTGGACCCCGCCCGGATCGCGGCGATCCAGCAGCTCGCTGCGAGCCTTTCCGTGCCGGCGCTCACGGATCTGCAGCGCGAGGTGCTCGCGCGGGCGCTGCGATTCGTCGGGTACCCGTACGTCTTCGCCGGGATGTCGGAGAAGACGCAGAAGATCTGGAGCGCCACCGCCCCGGGCAACACGATCACCGTCCCGGGTGGGTTCGACTGCTCGGGCTTCGTGTGGCGTATCTACAAGCTCCAGCCGTTCGACGATGCGCCCGCCCTCGCAGCGGTCCTGCGCGGGCGGACGTCGTACGCGATGAGCGGCGAGGTCGCGAAGTCGGTGCGGATCGATCCGACGGCGCTCCAGCCGGCCGACGTCCTCTTCTTCGGCTCGCAGGGCCCCAAGTCCAAGCCGTCCGAGGTGGGCCACATGGGGATCTACGTCGGCAACGGCTGGTTCGTGCACTCGTCGAGCGGCGGCGTGACGTTGCAGCCGCTCCAGGGCTGGTACGCGACGACGCTCGCATGGGCCCGGCGGCCGCTCGCCGAGGCCGGCCTGGCCGTGTAGCGCCGCGCTTCGTTCACCGCCCATCGGGGTACATTCCCCGCGTGCGCTGGAAGAAGGTACCCGGCCAGGGCGACATGGAGGACCGCCGCGGCCAGTCGGGCGGCCCGCTCGGCGGCGGCGGCTTCCCGATCCCGATGGGTGCCGGAGGCGGCGGGCTCGGGCTCATCATCCTCGTCGTCCTCGCGCTCCTCTTCGGCGGGAACATCGTCGGTGGCGGCGGCTCGAGCGGGCCGTTGAACCCGGGCGGGATCGACGAGACGGTGCCGCAGGCCGATTCCGGAACGCAGCCCGGTACGCAGACCGGCACGACGAAGGACCAGGCGTTCGAGTTCGCGAAGTTCGTCAGCCAGGACGCGCAGGACATGTGGACGCAGATCTTCCAGCAGTCCGGTAAGGCGTACACGCGGGCTCCGGTCGTCACGTTCACGTCCGGCACCGTGACCGGCTGCGGCCCCGCGTCCTCCTCGACCGGGCCGTTCTACTGCCCCGTCGACCACAAGGTGTACCTCGACCTCTCCTTCTTCCGGGAGCTGTCGAAGCGCTTCGGCGCGCCCGGTGACTTCGCCACGGCGTACGTGATCACCCACGAGATCGGCCACCACATCCAGAGCGAGCTCGGGATCGAGGAGCAGATCCGGCAGAAGCAGCAGGACGATCCGAGCCATGCGAACCGGTACTCGGTGCAGCTCGAGCTCCAGGCCGACTGCTTCGCGGGGGTCTGGGCTCGCTCCACCTACGACCGGGGGATCCTCGATCCTGGGGACATCGACGAGGGTCTCAAGGCTGCGGCCGCCGTCGGCGACGACCGCCTCGGCGCGCGGAGCCGCGAGCAGTGGACGCACGGCTCCTCGGAGCTGCGTGTGCAGTGGTTCCGGACGGGCTTCGACTCGGGCAAGCCGGGCGACTGCGACACGAGCAACGTCGACGTCTGACGGCGCGCTCGCGTGGCTCGTCGGCGCGCCGCGAGGTCGGAAGAACGGTCTCAGAGGCCGTTCTTCGTCAAGAGTCTCCGTCGGGACCTGTCCGGAGTGACCCGGCGCGGGGCGAGAAGATCGCTCGGGGCCACACGACGCAACGGATTCGCGCTTGTGGAACGATGCGCACGAAGCTGGCACGGTTTGCACTTGACACGAATCGGTCTCTGAGGCGATTCGGCCCTCCGGCCGCGTGCGCCCTTCGCCGCGATACCCTCAGCGGACACGGATTTCTCGAGAGGAGTGAGCGATGACGGAGCTTGCCGAGGCGCCGGCCGAAGGACGCGACGGAGCGGTCACACGGATTCCCCACTGGATCGGGGGAAAGCGCGTCGACGGGACGTCCGGCCGCAGCGGGCCGGTCTACAACCCCGCCACGGGCACGCAGTCCGGTGCGGTCGACCTCGCGTCGGTCGAGGAGATCGACGCGGCCGTACGGAACGCCGCGGAGGCCTGGGAGACGTGGCGCACCGTCTCGCTCGCGAAGCGCGCGGAACTCTTCTTCCGCATTCGCGAGCTCTTCCACGCCCACCGCGAGGACCTCGCGAAGCTCCTCACCGCGGAGCACGGGAAGGTGCTGTCCGACGCGATGGGCGAGGTCGCACGCGGGCTCGAGGTGATCGAGTACGCGTGCGGGATCCCGACGCTCATCAAGGGCGAGTTCTCCGAGCAGGCCTCGACCGGGATCGACGTCTACTCGATCCGGCAGCCCCTCGGCGTCGTCGCAGGCATCACGCCGTTCAACTTCCCGGCGATGGTCCCGATGTGGATGTGGGCGCCGGCAGTCGCCTGCGGGAACTGCTTCCTCCTGAAGCCGTCCGAGAAGGATCCGTCCGCATCGCTGCTCACGGCCGAGCTGCTCAAGGAGGCGGGCCTCCCCGACGGCGTCTTCAACGTCGTCCACGGCGACAAGGTCGCGGTCGACGCGCTGCTCGAGCATCCCGGCGTCGCGGCGGTCTCCTTCGTCGGCTCGACCCCGATCGCTCGCTACATCTACGAGACCGGCACGAAGCACGGCAAGCGCATCCAGGCCCTCGGCGGGGCGAAGAACCACATGATCGTGCTGCCCGACGCCGACGTCGAGATGGCCGCCGACGCCGCCGTCTCCGCGGGTTACGGCTCGGCGGGCGAGCGCTGCATGGCCGTGTCCGTGCTCGTCGCGGTCGGCGACGTCGCCGACCCGCTCGTCGAGGCGATCAAGCAGCGGCTGCCGAAGGTCAAGGTGGGCGACGGGATGCAGCCCGACTCCGAGATGGGCCCGCTCGTGACCCGCGAGCACCGCGACAAGGTCGCGTCGTACATCGCCTCGGGCTCGGACCAGGGCGCGAAGATCGTCGCCGACGGCCGCGAGACGGCTCCCGACGGTGACGGCTTCTTCCTGGGCGTCTCCCTGCTCGACAACGTGACGACCGAGATGGACGCCTACCGAGACGAGATCTTCGGCCCGGTGCTCTCGGTCGTCCGGGCGGCGAGCTATGACGAGGCGATCGGGCTCGTCAACGACAACCCGTACGGCAACGGCGTCGCGCTGTTCACGCGGGACGGCGGCGTCGCGCGCCAGTTCCAGTTCGACGTCGCTGCCGGCATGGTCGGGATCAACGTGCCGATCCCCGTGCCGGTCGCCTACTACTCGTTCGGCGGCTGGAAGGCTTCCCTCTTCGGGGACTCGCACGCATACGGCCCGGAGTCGATCCACTTCTACACGCGCGGCAAGGTCGTGACGTCCCGCTGGCCCGACCCGGCCACGAGCAAGGTCGACCTCGGCTTCCCGCAGACGAGGTAGTCGGCGATGACACGGGCCATGACCGTTGACCGGCGCGGCCCGCGACGTGCACAATCGACACCTGCCGGCCGGGGCGGACCTGCGGCGCCGCCCCGGTCGCTTTCCACATGAGCCGGATCCTCGTCGAGGGCTTCGAGCGCGATTCGGTCGTCCTCGCGCGGATGCTCGTGCGTGAAGGGCACCGCGTCACGATCGCGGATACGGGCGACGCCTCCCAGCAGGCTCTGGAGCTCCGCGCGTCGGGCGTCACGGTGCGCGCACGTGCCTCCCTCGACACCGAGCCCGGGCAGTACGACGAGGCATTCCTGGACGTCTGGACGCCCGAGGTCGCGCCGCGCGTCACCCTGCTGCGCGAGAGCGGTTGCGTGGTGCGCTGCCTCGGCGACATCGTCCTCGAACGCGCGACGGTGCCCACGATCGGCGTCACGGGGACGGCCGGGAAGACCACGGCCGCGGCGTTCCTCACGTACTTCCTGCGCACGGCCGGCGTCACGGTCCACGCGA
>NZ_DATMBZ010000040.1:0-6440 GCF_035558935.1 Gaiella sp.
AGGCGCGGAACGGGGCGGTGGGCTGAGGGAGGAGCTCCGAGGATGTCCCCTCCCCCACATGCGCGCTCCGGCACCAGACGGCGGATGGGGTCTGGATCCCCCGCCTGGGAGCGCGGGCCCACCGCCGTGGAGTATGGAGCGCGGCGGCGGGAAGCTCAACCCGCTTGCGCACGGGGCTTACGCGCCGCCTCGGAGAGCTCGACCAGTCTGGCCAGCCGGCCGGCCATCGTCGCCTTCGTCGCGGCCGGGTCGGCCCGGGCCGCGAGCTCGCGGAGCGAGAGCGAGGGATGGCGGAGCCGCAGCGCGGCGGCGGCCTGGAGCGTAGGCGCGAGGTGCTCCAGCGTCCCCTCGTCACGAAGCCTGCGAACGGCGTCGAGCTGCGCCTGGGCCGACCTGCTCTGTCGCACCAGGTTCGCGTGGTCCGCGTTGGCGAGGCGGTTCGCGTCCGCGCGCAGCCCCGCGACGAGCGCGCGCTCCTCGAGCCCCAGCACCGTCGCCGTCGCGCCCGCGACGGAGAGGTACGCCTCGATCGCTTCCCAGCCCTTCGCGTACGCGGCCGAGTGAGATTCGCGGTCGATGACGCGCATCCGGATGCCGGCGGCGGACGCAACGCTTCGGACGAGCGCCGCTCCGGCATGGAGTGGTGTCCGCACCTCGAGATGCGGCGACCGGGGCCCGCTCAGCGAGCCGGCGCCGAGAAACGCGCCACGGAGGTATGCGGCGCGACAGCAGGCGCGGGCCACCACGCGCCCCGGCGGCCGGTCGAGCGGCAGCCCGTCACGACCGAGGACTCCCGCCTCGGTGAGGACGTCGATCGCGTGCTGCGCGCCCTCGACGTGCAGCTGCGTCCGCGAGGCGCGGTCGAATGACGTCCGGCGGTAGGTGCGAATCGCGGACCCGATCCTGAGGTCGCGCAGCACCGCGAACGCGCGTCGCGCGACCGGGGACTCCGCGAGGTCGAGGTGGAACGCCAGCTCGCCGCGCCCGCGCAGATGGACGGTTCCTGCCGTGTGGAAGAGCGCGGAGATCTCTGCGAGCCGGTCGCAGCGCCGCACGGGCGCGAGCGCCGCGAGCTCGGCGCGGGCGTCGGCGGCGAGCGAGCCGCCGCTCACAGCAGCGTTCCCTCCCGCGCCAGCAGGCGGCGCTTGAGCCGCAGGCCCGACGATCCGTAGCCGCCGATGCCGAACGGCTCGTCCTTGCCGGCCGCGACGATGCGATGGCACGGGACGACGAGCGAGAGGCGATTCGCCGCGCAGAAGCTCCCGGCCGCCCGGGCGGCGCGCGGCCGGCCGGCCAGGGCGGCGAGGCCGCCGTACGTGACAACCTCGCCCCACTGCACCGAACGCGCCGCCCCGAGGAGCTCCCGCTGGAACTCCGTCAGCCCGTCCTCGTCCACCGTTACGTCGTCGTACGAGACGGGCGTGCCCGCGAGGTGCGCTGCAAACCGCCGGCACAGATCCGACACGAAGCCGTCACGCTCCCGTGACGGGTCGACAGTTAGCGTGTCCTCAGGGGTGCTCGCGCCCCCCTGAGGGGGGTCGCCCGGAAGGGAGGCAGGAGGCTGCCGCCCGGGGCGTCGGCGCGGTGACGGCAGCGCGTGCGCGACGAGCAGCCCGCCTCGGACTGCGAGCTCGCCGACGCCCCAGCCTGCAACCGTGTACCGATACGTGCGCACCGCCGTGTCGCCGGCACCGGCGTGGCGGCCGGCCGTGCGAGAGGCGCCGACCGAGTCGCGCTGACGCGTCACGCCCACCTGCCCGACTCTACAATCGGTCCCATGAGCGCCCCCGGGATCTTCAGGCCCCCAACGGCGGTCAACGAGCCCATTCGCGGCTACGTCCCCGGGTCACCCGAGCGTGCCGAGCTGCAGCGCCGGCTCGCGGAGATGGCGGGCGAGCGCCTCTCGATCCCGCTCGTGATCGGGGGCGAGCGCGTCGAGACGGGCACGACGTTCGAGGCCGTCATGCCGCACGACCGCGACCACGTCCTCGCGGACGTCGCGAAGGGCGACGCATCGCACGTCCAGCGGGCGATCGACGCCGCACGGGCCGCGCATCCGAGCTGGTCGTCCACGCCCTGGCACGAGCGCGTCGCCGTCTTCCTCCGCGCCGCCGAGCTCTTGTCCGGCCCGTGGCGCTCGACGCTGAACGCGGCGACGATGCTCAACCAGTCGAAGACGGCCCACCAGGCGGAGATCGACGCGGCCTGCGAGACGATCGACTTCCTCCGCTTCAACTGCGAGTACCTCGTGCGCATCTACGAGGAGCAGCCGATTTCGTCCACCGGCGTCTGGAACCGGATGGAGTACCGGCCGCTCGAAGGCTTCGTCTTCGCGATCAGCCCCTTCAACTTCACCGCGATCGGTGCGAACCTGACGACCTCGCCTGCGCTGATGGGCAACACGGTCGTCTGGAAGCCCGCGTCGACGCAGGCGCTCTCGGCCTGGTACACGCTGCGCCTACTCGAGGAGGCCGGCCTGCCCCCGGGCGTGATCAACCTCGTCCTCGGACCGGGCGCCGAGCTCGGCGACGCGGCGCTCCAGAGCCCCGAGCTCGCGGGCGTCCACTTCACCGGCTCGACGGGCGTCTTCCAGTCGATCTGGCGGACGATCGGCGGCGGCATCGACCGGTACCGCAACTATCCGCGCATCGTCGGCGAGACGGGCGGCAAGGACTTCATTCTCGCCCATCCCTCCGCCGACCCGGAAGCCGTCGCGACGGCGATCGTCCGCGGCTCGTTCGAGTACCAGGGGCAGAAGTGCTCTGCGTCGTCCCGTCTCTATCTCCCGTCGAACCTCTGGGGCGAGATCCGCGAGAGCCTCCAGCGCGACGTGCCCTCGATCGCGATGGGCGACGTCCGCGACTTCACGAACTTCATGGGCGCCGTCATCGACCGTTCGTCGTTCGAGACGCAGGCCACGGCGATCCAGGAGGCCCGCGACGCGGGTGCCGAGATCGTCGCCGGCGGGAAGGTCGACGACTCCGAGGGCTGGTTCGTCGAGCCTACCGTGATCAAGACCGACGACCCCGGCTTCCGCCTGATGCAGGACGAGCTCTTCGGCCCGGTCGTCACGGCGTACGTCTACGACGAGAAGAAGTGGGACGACACCCTCGACCTCGTGGACGAGACCGGCAGCTACGCGCTCACAGGCGCCGTCTTCGCGAACGACCGAGCTGCGATCGGCCAGGCGCACGACGCGCTCCGCTATGCGGCGGGCAACTTCTACGTCAACGACAAGCCGACCGGCGCGGTCGTCGGCCAGCAGCCGTTCGGCGGGGCACGCGCCTCGGGCACGAACGACAAGGCGGGCTCGATGTGGAACCTCATCCGCTGGGTCAGCCCCCGTACCGTGAAGGAGACGCTCGTCCCGCCCACGGACTACCGCTACCCGTTCCTGCAGCCGGATAGCTGAAGAACGTCACGGAGAGGCCCAGCGGCTCACGCGCCACGGCGGAGTGGCGCGTCGCGGCCGGAGGCCGGCTTCCCGGCCGGGACGCCAGCAGCCCTCAACCGGGAAGCAACCGTAGAGGAGGGACCGCGGGGACCATGAATTCCCCCACGTTCGGGTTACCGTGAGTCCGTGATCGACGAGATCCGGACCGCGACCGAGAGCTTCTGGCACTTCCTCTCGGACATCGCGCTCCTGCCGCTCTTCGCGGCCATCTGCTGCCATCTCCTCAAGCTCTGCTGCACGAGCCGTGCCTGGCGGAACGTGCTCGCCGCGGCGTACCCCGACCGTCCCGTGCGCTGGCCGCCGATCCTCGCGGCGTACGTCGCCGGCGTCGGCGTCAACGCGATCGTCCCCGCCCGGGCAGGCGACGCCGTTCGCATCTTCATGGCCCATCGCGCGATCCCGGGAAGCTCGTACACGACCGTCGTCTCCTCGAACGTCGTCCTCACGTTCGTGGACATGGCGCTCGCGCTCGCCGTCTTCGTGTGGGCGCTGACGCAGGGAGTGCTCCCGTCGCTCGACGCGCTCTCGCGGCTGCCGTCGTTCGACTACTCGTGGGCCGTCGAGGACGGCGTCGTGCGCCCGCCCGCGGTGATCGCGTTCCTTGTGATCGCCGGTGGCATCGCCTTGCTGCTGCACCATTTCTGGAACCGCCTGCGGGACCGGGTCGCCCAGGCGTTCGCCGTGTTCGATCCGCCGACCCGCTACGCCCGTACGGTCGTCCTCTGGCAGCTGGGCGACTGGCTCCTCCGCTTCGCGACCATCTGGTTCTTTCTCGGCGCCTTCGGGATCCCACAGAACGTCGGGCACGTCGTCCTCGTGCAGGCGACGATGAGCATGTCGACACTCGTGCCCGCCACCCCGGGCGGGATCGGCACCGAGCAGGCGCTGCTGGTCTACGCGTTCCGCGACGTCGGCGTCGCGCGCTCGACGCTCCTCGCCTTCAGCGTCGGGATGAAGCTCACGATCACGGTGATCAACGTCGTCGTCGGCTTCCTCGCGCTCTTCCTGACTCTCGGGACGGTGCGCTACCGGTCGGTCGTCTCCGCGACGAAGCCCCCGCCGGAGTCGGCGGACGAGCCGGGATAGTCGCGGCGGACTGGAAGCAGCCGAAGGAGGCCACGTGAGCAACGAGAAGGCGGCACCCGAGACGAAAGGCGTGACGGTGGAGATGCTTGCCGCGATCGACCTCGGCCCGGAGATCGAGGGCATGGCAGGACGTCAGCTCCGAATGCGGATGGTGACCATCGAACCCGGAGGCGTCTTCGGCCCGATCCATGACCACAAGGACAGACCGGGCACCGTCTACGTCCTGCAAGGGACGATCACCGACCATCGAGACGGAGTCGCGACGGACTACGGGCCGGGAGTGGGCTGGCCAGAGGACAGGAACACCAGGCACTGGCTCGAGAACAGAGGGACGATCCCGGCGGTGGAGATCTCCGTCGATATCGTCAGACAGGAGTAGGGCTGCGGCCGGGCTCAGCCCTTGCCGGCCTTGTGCAGCTGCGCGTACACGGCGCGCGCCGTCCGTGCGGGAAGCCCCGGGACGCCCTCGAGCTCCTCCTGGGAGGCTGCGAGGAACGAGTCCGCCGAGCCGAAGTGCCGCAGGATCGCGCGGCGCCGCGCGGGGCCGATGCCCTCGAGGTCGTCGAAGATCGACTCGAACGCGCGCGTGTCGCGCCGCCGCCTGTGGAAGCCGATAGCGAAGCGGTGCGCCTCGTCCCGAGCACGCTGGAGAAGCTGCAAGCCGGCGTCGTGGCGGTCGAGGCGGATGGGCCGGCTTCGGCCGGGGACGAACACCTCCTCCTCGCGCTTCGCGAGCGCGACCACCGCGACGCGCGGCAGGTCGTACGTCGAGTGGATCGCCTCGAGGGCGGCTGCGAGCTGCCCCTTGCCGCCGTCGATCACGACGAGGTTCGGGATGCTCGCGAAGCTCTCGTCGTAGCGCTCGGCCGAGGACGCGTCGCGCAGGCGCGCGAAGCGGCGCGACACGACCTGCGCCATCGACGCGAAGTCGTCCTGGCCCTCGAGCCCGCGCACGGCGAACGTCCGGTAGTGCGCGCGCCGCGGCTGCGCGTCGACGAAGACCGCCATCGAGGCGACGATCTCGCGCCCCTGGATGTTGGAGACGTCGAAGCACTCGATCCGCACCGGCAGGCTCTCGAGGTTCAGGCACTCGCGGAGCTGTTCGAGCGCCTCCACCCGGCGCTGCCGCTTCTGCTCCGTCACCGAGGCGTCGTGCTCGAGCGCCAGCCGGGCATTCTCCTCGGCGAGATCGGCGAGGCGACGCTTCTCCCCGCGCTGCGGCGCGCGCACCTCGACGCGGGCGCCGCGGAGGTCGCCGAGGAACGCGGCGAGCGCCTCGGTGTCCTCGATGTCGGGCGGGACGACGACCTGCGGCGGGATCGCGGGAGCGCTGCCGTAGTGCTCCACGCAGAAGGACTCGAGAATCGTCGGGCGGTCCTGGCCCCCGACGTTCTCGAGGTGGAAGGCGAACCGGTCGACCAGGCGGCCGTCGCGGAGCGGGAAGAGCTGCACCGCCGCGCGGTCGTCGTCGACGGCGAGGCCGATCACGTCGATCGTTCCCACGGCCCGCTTGTCCGCGGCCTGGCGCTCCGCGAGGCTCTCGATCGCGCGCAGCCGGTTCCGGTAGCGCGCAGCCTCCTCGAAGCGCTCCTCCGCTGCCGCCTCGCGCATGCGCCGCTCCAGCGCCCGGCGGATCGGGCGCGTCTCCCCCGAGAGGAACTCGATCACGCCGTCGATGATCTGCCCGTAGTCCTCTTCCGAGATCGCGCCGATGCACGGCGCCGTGCAGCGCTCGATGTGGAAGTCGAGGCAGGGGATGCCGGAGTGCCGTCCCGGCTTCGGGCCCTCACAGGGGCGAAACTGGAAGACGCGGTTCAGGACGTCCAGGGTCTCGCGCACCTTCTTCGCATTGGCGTACGGCCCGAAGTAGACGTTGCCGCGCCGGTGCCGCTCGCGCGTG
>NZ_DATMBZ010000041.1:0-33004 GCF_035558935.1 Gaiella sp.
GTCGAGGGCGCGGGCCGTCTGCGCGCAGCGCCGCCGAGGCGCGTCACGGCTGCGTCAGAGCTGCTCGACCGTGCGGTCGACCGGCTGCCGCTCACGGGACGCGGGCGCGCTCGCGTCGCCCGCGTGGCGCGCACCGTCGCCGCGCTCGCAGGCTCCGCCGAGGTCCTTCCCGAGCACGTCGCCGAGGCACTGTCGTACCGCTCGCCGACGGGGCTCGGTGAGCGGTGACGTGCCGCTCCGTCAGACGCGGCGAACGCGGGTATCCACGCTTGCTCGCCGAGATCCCCGACCCGCCCGGGCGGCTCTGGGTTCGCGGCGAGGCGTCGCTCGACGTGCTCGAGCGCCCGGCGGTCGCGATCGTCGGCGCGCGAGCCTGCTCGGGCTACGGGCGCACGGTCGCCCGCTCGATCGCGACCGAATGCGGGACCGCAGGCGCGGTGGTCGTGAGCGGCATGGCGCGGGGGATCGACGGGGAGGCGCATCGAGGCGCCCTGGCCGCAGGCGGGATCACCATCGCGGTGCTCGGGTGCGGGATCGATCGCGACTACCCCGCGGCCCACGCCGAGCTCTCCCGGGCGATCGTGTCCGCGGGCGGTCTCGTCGTCTCGGAGTACGAGCCAGGGATCGAGCCCGCCCCGTGGAGGTTTCCGGCGCGCAACCGGATCATTGCGGGGCTCGCACGCGCCACGGTCGTCGTCGAGGCGCGGGAACGCTCCGGCGCGCTGATCACCGCCGACTTCGCCCTCGAGGACGGTCGGGAGGTCCTCGCAGTCCCCGGCGAGATCACGTCGTCCCTGTCGAACGGGACGAACGCACTCCTGCGGCTCGGTGCGACGCCGGCGACGTGCGCCGCCGACGTGCTCGAGTCGCTCGGGCTCGAGCAGCAGCGGGTCGTGCCGAGCGTGCCGAACGACCCTGCGGCGGAGCAGGTGCTCGTCGCGCTCGCCACGGGTGCCGGGACGGCGGACGAGTTGAGCCGCTCCACGGGCCTCGGGGCCTCGGAGCTCGCGGCGGCTCTCGCGCTCCTCGAGCTGGCGGGCGCCGTCGTGGTCGACGAAGGGATGGTGCGCAGTACGATCGCGCGATGACGCCGTACTGGCTCGCCGACGCGGGGCCGTCGCCTCCGGCGGGGAACGGCGTGGGCCATGTCGAGGTGGGCATCGTCGGCGCGGGAATAACGGGCTGTGCGTGCGCGCTCGCTCTTGCGAACGCCGGCGTGAGCGTCCGTGTCGTCGACGAGCGCGGGATCGGCGAGGGTGCGAGTGGAAGGAACGGCGGCTTTGCTCTCCGTGGGACGGCCGCCCCGTACGACGAGGTCGTCGCATCCGTCGGTCGTGAGCGCGCGCTGGCCCTCTGGCAGTGGACGGAGAGCGAGCTGCGCGCGATGGCGGAGCTCGGCCGTGACGCGTTTCGGCCGCTCGGGAGCCTGCGCCTTGCGGCGGACGGGGAGGAGCGCGAGGACCTGCGCGACGAGCTCGAGGCGCTGCATGCGGACGGCCTCGCAGCCGACTGGGTCGACGCTCCGGGTGGGCCGCTCTCCGGCCGCTTCACGGCAGCGATCTACCACCCGACCGACGGCGCCCTGCAGCCTGTCCGCCTCGTGCGGCGCCTTGCCGGCCGCGCGTCCGACGCGGGGGCGATGTTCCTCACGGGACACCGGATCGCCGATCCGGGCGAGCTCGACGCGGACGTCGTCGTCGTCGCCACGGACGGCTACCCGAGCGGCCTCCTCGGCGAGCTCGAGGGTCTGATCGTCCCAACCCGTGGTCAGGTCATCGCCACGGAGACCCTCTCGGACCGCCTCTTCGAGACACCCCACTACGGCCGCCACGGCTTCGACTACTGGCATCAGACGGAGGACGGACGAATCGTCGCGGGAGGCTTCCGTGATGTCTCGCTCGACCGCGAGTTCACGGCCGAGGAGGCGGTGACCGACGATGTGCAGGGCGCTCTCTCCTCATTCGTGAACGACCTCGTGGGACGCGAGCTGCGCGTCGACTACCGCTGGGCGGGGATCTTCGGGCTCGTCCTGGACTTTCTGCCGGTCGTCGGGCCCGTCCCTGGCTCGCCGCGGACGTGGGTCGCGGCCGGCTACTCGGGCCATGGAAACGTGCTGGGCTTCGCGTGCGGCCGCCTCCTCGCCCGCGCGATCCTCGGCGACCGCGACCCGTTGCTCGACCTCTTCGAGCCGGCGCGCCTGCTTGGTGAACGAGCGTGAGCGCGGGAGTGGCCGGGCCGTGCCCGCAATGCGGCGCGACCATCCCTGCGTCCGGCCCCTACCCGGCCTGGTGCGACACGTGCGGCTGGAACCTGGCCGGCCCTCCGGAGGAGCCATCTCGGCAGTCGAAGCTCGACGTCGTCGACAGGCGTCTCGCCTCGCGGCTGGGCGCCGGTCTCGCTGCTGAGTTCTCCGCCGACACAGACTTGAGGCCGCGACTCACGCGCGCGAAGGCCGCGGCGTATGCCCTCGCCGTGCTGACGCTCGCGCTTGCACTCTTCTTCGGCCTCCTGGGCGTCGTGCTGCTCGGGCTCGGCGTGACAAGGCCGAACATCGCCTTCGTCGTCCTCGGGGCGCTCTTCCTCGGTGTCGGGGTCCTGATGCGCCCGCGTCTCGGCCGCGCTCCCCAGGGCGTGCCCCTGTCACGAGATGACGCGCCTGCCCTCCATGGCCTGGTCGACGACGTCTCGGCCGCACTCGGGACGCGAGCGGCCGGGGTGGTGCTGGTCGATGCCCAGTGGAACGCGTCCTGGTCGGTCACCGGGCTCCGCCGCGTGCGCGTCTTGACGCTCGGGCTCCCGCTGTTTCGTGTGCTGGGGCCGCAGGAGCGCGTCGCGCTCGTGGCCCACGAGCTCGCGCACGGACGGAACGGCGACGCGAGGCGGGGCCTGCTGGTCGGCTCGGCTTGGAGAGCGCTCGCCGAGCTCTACGCGATCCTTGCCCCGGATCCGTACGCGGAGGGTGTATTCGACGGCATCTTCAACCTGGTCTTCTGGCTCGTCTCCCGTCCCGTGTACGGGGTGCTGCTCGTGCACGGGTGGCTCACGGCCCACGACTCGCATCGCGCCGAGTACCTCGCCGATGCCCTGGCCGCGCGTGTTGCCGGTACGGAGGGCGCCTCACGTCTGCTCGAAGCCATTCTCCTGGAAGGCGTGCTGCACACGCATGTCGTGCGTCTCGCCCAGTACGGCGATCCGTCGGGTCTCATCGACACACTCGCGGATGACGTCCGTGCCGTCCCTGAACGGGAACGCCTGCGGCGGCGTCGCGTCGCGCAGCTCGAGCGATCGAGCCTGGACGCGTTCCATCCTCCGGTCGCCAAGCGCATGGCGGTGCTCGAGGCCCGCGCCGAGTTGCCGGCTGCGGTGACGCTCTCGGCCGAGGACGCAGCGGCGATCGACCGCGAGCTCGCGCCGCTCCATGCCGGCGTCGAGCGTCACATCGTCGACGCCTATCGCGATCTCTTGTACGCCCGCTGACGCGACGGCCGCGGCGCGGTTCGCTAGAGCTCGAGGCGGGGGAGGTCCATCTCGACCGACCGGAGGAGCGCTGCCCGGGCGATCGCGAGGTCCTGGATCGCGAGTCCCGTCGAGTCGAAGAGCGTGACGTCCTCGCCGTCCGCGCGCCCTTCGGCGGCGCCGGCGAGCACCGCACCCAGCTCGGTCACGTCGTCGCGCGCCAGTAGCCCCGCGGCAACGCCCGCCGCGAGCTCGCCGCCATGGCTCGCCTGCTCCCAGTCGTCGCAGAAGAGGCGCGCGCGGCCGAGCTCCCGCGTGGCGATCTCGGCCTTCCCCGGCCCGTCGGCGCCCATCAGGGAGACGTGCTGACCGGGGCGGAGGGAGCCCTCGGAGAAGAGCACGTCGCGTCCCGGAGTGACCGTGACGACGGCGTCGCGCGCGAGCGCCTCGTCGAGCGAGCCCGCGACCTCGGCGCCGAACTGGTCGGCGACGAACCGTCGCCGCGCCTCGTCGGCGTCCCAGACGACGGGGGTGCGGCCGTGCGCCACGAGCATCCTTACGGTCTCCGCGCCGTTCACGCCGCAGCCGACGACCGCGACGGACGGCCCGTTCTCGACACCCAGCGTGTCCGCTGCGAGGACCGCCGCCGCGGCCGTTCGGAGCGCCGTCACCGACGCCGCGTCCAGCACCGCCTCGAGTTGACCCGTCTCGGAGTTCGAGAGCACGACGAGCCCGGTTACCGTCGGCAAGCCGAGCGCAGGGTTGCCGGGAAACGACGTGACCCACTTGAGGAGCGCGTGGCCGCCCCCGATCGCCGGCATCGCTCGGAAGTCCCCGGCCGGGTAGTTCGTGACGTAGATCTTGGGCTGCATGACCCATTCGCCGCGGTGGTGCGCGATGAACGCGTTCCGCACGGCAGCGTAGGCGTCCTGCGGCGAGACGGCCTCCAGCACGGCGTCGCGCGAGAAGACCGGGACCGACATGCGGGCTTAGTAGAAGCCCTCGCGCCGCGCGTACCGCTTCGCCCGCTCGGCGTCGTAGGACTCCGCGTCGAACGACGGGTCGCGGCGGCGGTGGATCTCCCCCGATGACGGGAGCTCGCTCCGCTCGACGTACCGCCCGGGATCCCAGAGCTGCGAGCGGAGGAACGCCTTGGAGCAGTGCGTGAACACCTCGTCGGCGTCGACCAGGATCCCGAGCTTCGGCACCTTCCCGTCCACCGCGGAGGGGGCGAGGAGCTCGTCGTCGGTGACGAGTGTCGCGCGCCCGTTCACCCGCAGCGTGTCGCCGACGCCCGGGACGACGAAGAGGAGGCCGACCCGTGGGTTCGCGAGGATGTTGCGGAGCGAGTCGGCGAGGCGGTTGCCGGGTCGCTCGGGGAGGAGCAGCGTCTGCTCGTCGAGCACCCTGACGAACCCGGGAGGGTCGCCCCGGGGGCTGACGTCGCACGTTCCGTCGGGCGCCGAGGTGGCGAGGAGGACGAACGGCGAGCGGTCGACGAACTGGCGCGTGAGCTCGTTCAACCGGTCTCCGACCTTGGCGCGCACGAGGTCGCTCGGCTCGCCCAGGAGCCGTCGCAGCTCTTCCTCGTCGCGGATCGTCGTCAGCGTCGCTTCCATGGCTCTCGTCTCACCCATCGCACAGTCTCCTCCGACGCTGGATCACCTGATCGGGCGTCACAGCGCCTTGACCGCGGCGATCAGCTTCACGATCGAGTCTTTCGCGTTGCCGAACAGCATCGTCGTCTTCGGGTCGAGGAAGAGCTCGTTGTCGATGCCCGCGAAGCCCGGTGCCATGGAGCGCTTCATGACGACGATGCTCGCCGCCTTGTCCACGTCGAGGATCGGCATACCGTAGATCGGGCTCGCGGGATCGCTCCGGGCAGCAGGGTTGACGACGTCGTTCGCCCCGATCACGAGCACCACGTCGGTCTGCGGGAACTCGGGGTTGATCTCGTCCATCTCCTTGAGCTGGTCGTACGGCACGTTGGCCTCGGCGAGCAGGACGTTCATGTGACCCGGCATGCGGCCCGCGACGGGGTGGATCGCGTACGCCACGTCGATCCCCTTCTCCTCCAGCAGCTCGGCGAGCTGACGCACGTCGTGCTGCGCCTGCGCGACGGCGAGCCCGTAGCCGGGGACGATGATCACCTTGCGTGCGAACGAGAGCTGCACGGCGACGTCGTCCGCCGTCGTCGCGCGCACGGTACGCCCGTCGTCGACGCGAGCCGCGCCCGTTCCGGCCTGCACCTGTCCGAAGGCGCCGAAGAGGACGTTCGCGATCGAGCGGTTCATCGCCTTCGCCATGAGCAGCGTGAGGAGGGTGCCGGAGGCGCCGACCAGCATTCCCGCAACGATCAGGAGCGTCGAGTTGAGGACGAAGCCCGTCGCCGACGCGGCAATGCCCGTGAACGCGTTGAGGAGGGAGATGACGACGGGCATGTCGGCCCCGCCGATCGGCAGCACGAACATCACGCCGAAGAGCAGCGCGAGGCCGATCAGCCCGATCAGCGCCCACTGCTCGTCCCAGCCCGCGATCAGCGCGATGCCGAGGGCGGCTGCGCCGGCGAGGATCGCCACGTTGACGATGTTCTGGCCGACGAACACGATCGGCCGTCCGGAGATCAGCTCCTGGAGCTTCCCGAACGCGATCATCGAGCCGGAGAACGAGATCGACCCGATCAGTGCCGAGAGCACGATCGAGACGATCTCCTCCGAACCGAGGTCGCCGCCCTCGGCGACGTGGAACTCCGCGAGCGCAACGAGCGCGGCCGCACCGCCGCCGACCCCGTTGAACAGGGCCACCATCTGCGGCATCGCGGTCATCTTCACCGTGCGCGCGCCGACGACGCCCACGATCGAGCCGATCGCGCCGCCGACGATGATCAGCAGCCAGTTCGAGATCCCGTCGAGGGCGAGCGTCGTCGCGATCGCGATGACCATGCCGACGCCGCCGACCCAGTTCCCGCGCCGCGCGTGCTTGGGAGAGGAGAGGAAGCGCAGCGCGAGGATGAAGCAGATGATCGAGACGAGATAGAGGATCCCGACCACGTCCGGGTCGGAGATCACTGCTTCGGCTCCCGCTTCTCGTCGGGCCGCCGCTTGAACATCTCGAGCATGCGGTCGGTGACGAACCATCCGCCGACGACGTTCGCGGAGGCGAGCACCATCGCGACGAACCCGACCGTCTTCGTGAAAGCGTCGTCCGCGAAGCCGAGCACGACGATCGCCCCGACCACGACGATCCCGTGGATGAAGTTCGTCCCGGACATGAGCGGGGTGTGGAGCATCGTCGGAACCTTCGAGATGACCTCGAAGCCGAGGAAGATCGCGAGGACGAGCACGGTCAGCTCTGTCACCAGCCCGATGTCCGTCATGTCGCCCCCTCCTCGGGCGCGCCGGTGACGCATGCGCCGGCGGTGATCTCGTCGTCGAAGTCGAGCGCCAGCGTGCCGCCGGGCGCAAGGTGCTCGAGAAGCGTCGTCACGTTGCGCGCGTAGAGCCGGCTCGCGTCGGCGGCCATCAGCGACGGCACGTTCGTGAGGCCGACGATGGTGACGCCCGCGCGCGTGATCTCGCGGCCCGGCTCCGTCAGCTCGCAGTTGCCGCCGCTCTCGGCGGCCAGGTCGACGATCACCGACCCGGGGCGCATCGCGTCGACGGCCTCGGCTGGAATGAGCGTCGGCGCGGGCCGGCCGGGGACCGCGGCGGTCGTGACCACCACGTCGAAGCTGGGGAGGCGTTCCTCGAGCGCGCGCTGCTGCTCGGCCTGCTGCTCCTCGGTGAGCTCCTGGGCATAGCCGCCCTCGGTCTCCTCGCCGCGCACACCGAGGTCCAGAAACGTCGCCCCGAGCGACTCGACCTGCTCCGCGACCGCCGGCCGGACGTCGAACGCCGAGACCACCGCCCCGAGCCGGCGGGCCGTCGCAATCGCCTGCAGGCCCGCGACCCCGGCGCCGAGCACGAGCGCTCGTGCCGGCGCGACCGTGCCTGCTGCCGTCATCAGCATCGGGAAGAGCTTCGGGCTTCGATCTGCGGCGAGGATCACGGCCTTGTAGCCCGCGATCGTCGCCTGCGAGGAGAGCGCGTCCATCGACTGCGCGCGCGTGATCCGGGGGATCGACTCCATCGCGAACGCGATCACGCCCTGGCTGCGCAGGCTCGCGACGCCGGCGGCGTCCGTCAGGGGCTCGAGGAAGCCGATCAGCACCGTGCCGCGACGGAGTGCCGTCAGCTCTTCCGGTGCTGGCTTGCGAACGCGCAGCACGGCCTCGGCGTCGGCGAGCAGCTGGTCGTGGTCCGCGAGCTCGACACTGCGATCGTCGTACTGCTCGTCCGGGAACCCGGCGAGGACGCCCGCGCCTCGCTCGACGACGACGTCGAAGCCGCCCGACTGCAGCTTGGCCGCGGCTTCGGGTGTCAGAGCGACCCGCTGCTCGCCGGGCGCGGACTCGCGGGGCACGGAGACTCGCATCGGCGCAGGAAATCTACGGGAAGGGTTCCGGCGGCGCGGCGGGAACCAGACATCCCGTGGCCCGACTCGCCGCTTATGCGACCGCGATGGACGTCTGCGACCCTGCGCTCGGCGCCCACGCGGCGCGTGTGGCGGCGAACGCGGAGGCGGTTGCGGTGCGGCTCGGCTGGGACGATCCGCAGCTCGAGGCGCTCCGGCTCGGAGCCGCCCTGCACGACGTCGGCAAGGTGAACGTGCGCCCGGAGGTGCTCGCGAAGCCCGGCAGCCTCGACGAGGGCGAGCTCGCAGAGATCCGTGCCCATCCCGTCGAGGGCCTCTGGCTGATCGCCGGCGTGCCGTCGCTCCAGCCCGCACTGCCATACGTCCTCTTCCACCACGAGCGGTGGGACGGCCGCGGGTATCCGACGCGCCGCTCGGGGACGGCCATCCCCGTCGAGGGCCGCGTGCTCGCCGTCGCCGACGCCTTCGACGCCATGACGGCGGGGCGGCCCTACCGGCGTTCGCTCGAGCCGGAGGCCGCCGCGGACGAGATCGACCGGTGCGCAGGCACGCAGTTCGACCCGGAGATCGCCGAGACGTTCCTCGTCGCCCTCGGTGCGGGCGAGCTCGTGTGGGGCGAGGCGGCGGCCGCCGCCTGAGCCTCTACAGCGACGCCCAGACCTCGAGCTTCGTGCGCGTGCGGCGGATGACCTCGTCGGTGAACGACGTCGTCCCGTGGTGCCCGCCGAGGTCTGCGGTGCGGATGCCCTCGGCGACCGCCTCGAGCGTCGCCTCGCGGATCGCGCGCCCCGCCTCCTGGCATTGCTCGTCCTCGGTGTGGGCGAGGAGGGCGGCCGCCGCGAGGATCATCGCCATCGGGTTCGCGACGTCCTTTCCCTGGAGCGCCGGGGCCGTGCCGTGCGCGGCCTCGGCCATCAGCGCCGTCGGCCGGTCGACGCCTTCGTCGGAGAACGCGACGAGCAGCGACTCGGAGCCGGCGATCGACCCGAAGAGCGGAAGCACGAGATCGGACAGGATGTCGCCGTCGCGGTTCAGCGCCGGAATCACCATCGGGGCGCCACTCGACGAGATGAGGAGCGCGAACGTCGCGTCGATCAGTTGCGGCTCGTACGGAACGTCCACGTGGCGTTGGGCTGCGGCGTCCATCTCCTCCTTGAGCATTCCCTCGTAGACGGGGCTCACGGTGTATTTCGGGCCGCCGAATACCTTCGCGCCCATTCGCTCCGCTTGACGGAAGGCGAACTCCGCAACCGCCCGGCAGACGCTGCGCTCGATCCGCTCGGTGCGAAATGCGACCTCGTGGTCGCCGTCGCCCTCCCGCCATTCCTTCGCGCCGTACGCATCGCCGACGGCCATCCGGACGACGGAGATCGGGGAATGGACCCCGCCGACGGGCAGCACGCCCGGGATCCGCCTGCCGGTGCGGACGATCACCTTGCCGCCGATGTCCTCGCGCAGGATCCGGTTCGGCGAGCCGACGTCGCCGCGGCCCTCGGGTGTGATGGTCGCCGCTTTGAGCCCGAGCCCGTGAGACGCAATCGAGTGCGCAGCCTCGTGGACGACCTGATTCCCGGTCTCGCGACGATGCTCGAGCGAGAGATCGAAGCGCGGCAGCTCGAGCTCGAGCCCCAGGACGTCCGGTTGGAGAACCCGGACGGCCGCCTCGAGGAGCTCCTGACCCGTCTGGTCCCCCTCCAGCACCACAATGGTTCTCGCGTTCATCGAGGCGGAAGTCTAGACGGGGTGCCGCCCGGGAAGTCCGACTGGAAGTCAAACGAATCCCGGTCGTATACTGCTCGCTAACTCGATGGCGTCGATCCGATGGAAATCGCCACGGTGATTTCCCCGATTGGAGGAAATGTGGCTCGAAAGACGGTGCTCGTCTGTGACAAGTGCGGCTCGGAAGTCGAGGAGGGAAAAGGCGCGGTCATGCGCGTCACGTTCAACGACGCCCGGCGGGGCGCAAAGGCTGCGGATCTCTGCGATCCATGTGCAGGCGGAATGCCCGGCGCGGCTGTCGCCCGCCGCGGGCGAAAGCCGAAGTCGCTGGCCTGAGAATCCGGGGCTCCGGCCGTGCCGGAGCCCCGCCCGACCGTTCTGCGCTCCGTGCGTGAAAAGGTCCTTCCGGCTGCTCGCGCGTAAGCCGGATCCACAGAAGCGCCCGACTACCATGCGCCGGTGGGGCTCTCCCTCGTCGTCGGTCCGGCACACGCCGGCAAGATCGGGCGGCTGCTCGACGGCTTCTTCGCGTCCGCCGACCGCGATCCCTGGCTGATCGTCCCGAACCGCGCGGACGTCGAACGCGTCGAGCGCGAGCTCGTGGCGCGGCACGGTGGGCTCCTCGCGGGCACGATCGGGACGTTCGACACGCTGTTCGAGGCGCTCGCTCACGGAGACGGGCAGGGAAAGCCCGGCCTCGGAGACGCCGCCCGCGCTCTGGTCGTCAAGCGGGTCTGCGACGCCGCTGACGTCGACGGTGCGCGGTTTCCGGGGTTCGCCGACGCGGTCGGTCGCTCGCTCGCTGAGCTCGACGGGGCGCTGCTCGCGCCGGAGGAGCTGCCGCCGCCCCTCGCGACGATCGCCGCTGCGTACCGGGAGGAGCTCGACCGGCTCGGGGTCTGGGATCGCGGCCGGCTGAGACGCCGGGCCGTCGAGAGGCTGACCGGCGAGCTCGCCGCCTGGGAAGGCAGCCCGGTCTTCGCGCACGGGTTCGAGGACCTCACCGGGGCCGAGTGGCGCCTGCTCGAGGCGCTTTCGGCCCGCGCGGAGGTGCACGTCTCGATCCCCTACGAGCCCGGTCGCGCCGCGTACGCCTCGCTGCGGCGAACCGTTGCCGACCTGGCGGCGATCGCCGGCGACGCGGTCACCGAGCTGCCGCCTCGAGCGGGAGAGTTCCTGCCGTCCGACCTCGCCCACCTCGAACGCGGCCTCTTCACCGACGCGCCGCGGCGGGCTCCGCTCGCCGGCTCGATCCGCTGGCTGGAGGGCGCGGGCACCCGGGGCACGTTCGAACTCGTCGCGGAAGAGGTGCTGGCGCTCGTCCGAAGCGGGACGCCGCCGGAAGCGATCGGTGTCGTCTGCCCGTCCGTCGACGGCGTGCGGCTGCCGCTCGCGACGGCGTTCGCCGCGCTGGGCGTCCCGGTCGCGTTCGAGGGCCGCGCAGCGCTCCGGTCGACGCCCTTCGGCCATGCGCTGCTCTCACTGCTCCGCTTCGCGTGGCTCGATGGCGAGCGCCCCGAGCTCTTCGCGCACCTCCGCTCGCCGTACTCCGGGTTGCAGCGCAAGGACGTGGACTGGGTCGAGGGCAGGCTGCGCGGGCGGGGCATCCTCGGCGGCGAGCGCGTCGTCGAGGTCGTGGTGCAGCTCCGCGACGGTCGCTCGCTGCCGCCGCTCGACGCGCTGCACGCGGACGACGAGCCCACCGAAGCCGTTCGGCGGCTTGCAGCGACGATGCTCCGGAACGCCCACGGGACGACGGCACCGCCGGTCGGCCCGCGGGCGCAATCGGACCTGCGGTCACACGACGCGGTGACCGGGACGCTCGACGAGCTCCAGGCGCTCGGTGCGAGCGGGCGCGAGCCGACACGCGGTGAGCTGCTCTCCGCGCTCGAACGCGCCACGGTTCGCGGCGACGGCGCCGGCCTCCCCGGCAAGGTCTCCGTGCTCGACCTTCTCCGCGCGCGGACGCGGCGCTTCGACGCCGTCTTCGTCGTGGGCCTCGAGCAGGGATCGCTACCCCGGCGTCCGCGCATCGAGCCGTTCGTCGACGACGACGCGCGCCGGGCGCTCGACGACCGGCGTGGCGCCCGACTCGTCCGGCCCGATGCGGCGAGCCGAGACCGGTACCTCTTCGCGACGGTGTGCTCGAGACCGCGGCGGCGGCTCGTACTCGTGCGGCAGGCGGTCGGCGACGAGGGCTCGCCGCGCGAGCCCAGCCCGTTCTGGGAGGCCGTGCGCGAGCTCTTCGACGAAAACGACGTCCGGCACGCCACGTATCGCCGCCCGCTCTCGGTGGTCGTGCCGGAGCTCGAGGCTGCGCCCACCGAGCGCGCGCGGCTCCGCGCGCTCGCCGTCGTGGCCGCGCGCGAGCCTGGGGAGGCAGCCGCGCTCGCCCGCGAGAACGGCTGGGACCGGCGTCTTTCGCGCGCGATGTCGGCGTTCGCCCGGCCGACGGGCGTGACACACGAGCGGGCGCTGCGGCTGCTCGGCCGCGAGTCGTACTCGGTCTCCGAGCTCGAGCGGATGGCCTCGTGCTCGTCCGCGTGGTTCGTCGAGAGGTATCTGCGCCCCGCGACGATCGACAAGCAGATCGACCGCATGCTGCGCGGATCGATTCTCCACGCGGCGCTCCAGCGCTTTTACCAGCAGCTTCCGAGCGCCGTGCCTGGCGCCGATCGCGTCAGCGCGGACAACGTCGAGCAGGCTGTCGTGCTGATGCGGGAATGCGTCGCAGACGCCGTCGAGACGGGGCTGCGCATCGACGCCGGCGACCTCGACCGCCGGGAGCTCGAGCAGGGCCTGCAGCGAGACCTCGAGCAACTCGTCCGGGACGAGGCGACCTCGAAGTCACCGTTGGTGCCGAGGCACCTGGAGGTGTCGTTCCGGTCGTTCGAGCTCGAGCCGGGCGTCGTCGTCAGCGGCAAGATCGACCGCGTCGACGGCGATCCGATGGGAGCGCGCGGCATCGTCGTCGACTACAAGTCGGGTGCGGCCTCCTCGGCGAGCCAGATCCGGGACCGCGACCTCCTGCAGCTGCCGCTCTACATGCTCGTCCTGCGTCAGAACCTCGGCCTCGAGCCGATGGGCGGCGTCTACGTCCCGGTCGGCGGCGGACGCCGTCCGCGCGGTCTCCTCCGGGCGGGTGACGACGCGGTGCCCGGCTTCAGCTCCCGCGACTACCTCGACGACGCCGAGTTCGACGACGCGATCGACGGCGCGCGCAAGACGGCGGTCGGGCTCGTCGAGCGGATCCGCGGTGGCGACATCCGCCACGACCCGCAGGGCGGCGACTGTCCGCCGTGGTGCGACCTCTGGCGGATGTGCCGGAAGGACCGACCGTGAGCGCGCGGGCGAACGATCAGCAGCGCGCGGCGATCGAGGCGACCGGCGACGTCTTCGTCGCGGCGGGCGCCGGGACGGGCAAGACGGCGGTGCTCGTCGAGCGGTTCGTTCGCGCAGTCGTCGAAGACGGCATCGACGTCGACTCGATGCTCGTCATCACCTACACCGAGCGCGCCGCAGGAGAGCTGCGCGCAAGGATCAGGTCGCGCCTGCTGGAGCTCGGCCGGGCGGACCTCGCCCTCGAGCTCGACAGCGCGTGGGTCTCCACGATCCACGGCTTCTGCCGCCGCCTGCTCGGCGCCTATCCGCTGGCCGCCGGGGTCGATCCCGCTTTCCGCGTACTCGACGAGCCCCAGGCGCTCGTGCTCCAGGCAGAGGCCTTCACGACAGCTCTCGAGCGGTTCTGCGCGGTGGACGAGCCCGATCGCTGGCAGCTGCTCGCGACCTACGGGGCGGTCGGCCTGCGCCACATGCTCGTCGAGGTGTACGCGACTCTCCGCTCCGCGGGGCGCGAGCTCGTGCTCGAGCCGGGTGCGCGCGCGCCGATCTCGGAACGCCTCGACGACCTGCGCGACGCCGCTCGCTGCCTTCTCGCGGACGGAGGCGCGACCGACGCGCAGCGTGGCGCCGCGGCGGCGGCGCTCGAGCTCGTCGAGTCGACGGTGCTTCCCGAACGGCTCCTCGCGCTGTCCGAGACGAAGACGCGGGGCCCACGCGCGGCAGCGTTCGCGGAAGCGCGCGACGCCGCTGTCGCGGCGGCGCTCGAGGATCTTGCGGCGCGCGACCGGGCCTTGCTCCAGGAGCTCCTGACGACGTTCGCCGCAACGTACGCGGAGGCCAAGCGCCGAGAGTCGGCGCTCGACTTCGAGGACCTCCAGCTCGAGGCGCGCGACCTGCTCCGCGACGACCCGGTGATCCGCGAGCGCGAGCGGCAGCGCTTCGCGGCGATCATGGTCGACGAGTTCCAGGACACGAACCGGCTGCAGACCGAGCTGCTCGACCTCCTCTGCGACGGAGGGGAAAGCGACCTGTTCGTGGTCGGGGACGAGTTCCAGTCGATCTACGGCTTCCGGCACGCCGACGTGGCGGTGTTCCGCGAGCGGCGGGCGGCAGCGCCGACCGTGCTGCCGCTGACGCGAAACCACCGCTCGCGTCCCGAGGTGCTCGCGGCGGTGAACGAGCTCTTCGGCGCAGAGTTCGGAGACGAGTTCCGCCGGCTCGAGCCCGCGGAGGGCAGCTCCTCGCCGCTGCGCAACGCCTTCGAGCTACTCGTCACCGACAAGGCTGCGGCGGGCGACGCAGGCATCCACTGGCGCCGCTCGGAGGCACGCCACGTCGCGCGACGCGTGCGTGAGCTGGTGGATGCAGGAGATGCTGCGCCGGGCGAGATCGTGCTGCTCTTCGCGGCGGGGACCGACGCGGAGTGGTTCGAAGAGGAGCTGCGCGCCGTCGGTCTGCCGACGTACCGTGCCGCCGGACGCAACTACTTCGGGCAGCAGCAGGTCGCCGACCTGCTTGCGTACCTGCGGCTCCTCCAGAACCGCTACGACGACGAGGCGTTGCTCACGGTGCTCGCGTCCCCGTTCGTGGGTGTGTCGAACGACGCCCTCGTGCTGATCAGGGCCGAGGCGCAGCGCCAGCCGATCTTCCGCGGGCTGGAGCGCTCGCTGCCCGGCGATCTCGCCGAGGCCGACCGCCGGCTCTTGATGGCGTTCCGGCAGCGCTACGACCGGCTGCTCGAGCTGGCCGCCCATGCCCCGCTCGAGCTCCTGTGCGAGCGTGTGTTGGCAGAGCACGACTACGACCTCGCCGTTCTCGCCCGCCAGGACGGGCGCCGCCGCTACGCGAACCTGCGCAAGCTCGCCCGGCTGGCGCGATCGTACGAGGAGCTCCGCGGCAACGACCTCGAAGGCTTCGTCCGCTTCGTCGAAGGGCAGGAGGCGGTGGGCGCGAAGGAGTCCGATGCCGTCTCGGAGGAGGAGGGGGCGGACGCCGTCAGGCTGCTCACGATCCATGCCGCGAAGGGGCTCGAGTTCAAGGTCGTCGTCGTCGCCGACGCGGGCCGGAGCCGCCCACCGGTGTCGGACATCCTGGCGCTCTCCGACGGCCGGTTCGGCTTCAAGGTCGCCCATCCGGCGACCGGGACGCGCGTCAGCACCGCCTCGTACCAGGACGTCAAGGAGCGTCGCGAGCACGCCGAGCGGGCGGAGCGGCTGCGTCTCTACTACGTCGCGATGACCCGGGCGATGGAACGACTCCTCGTCTCGGGCTCGATCGGCTCCGGCGGCGAGGAGAGTGAGGAGACGCCGATCGGCTGGGTGCTCGACAGGCTCGGGCTCGAGGACGAGGCACGCGGCCGTCGAGACGACGAGCCGGTCGAGGTCGAGCGCGGCGACGCGACCGTGCTTCTCCGCATCGATCGCGGGCAGGAGGCGTCGGCGCCGGCCCCGGAGCCCGAGCCCGTGCTCGCGGCGGAGAACGGGCAGCTCGCGCTGTTCGAGGGCTCGGGGGAGAGCTTGCCGCGGCGGGCACCGAGGCTGCGGGAGCTGACGGCGGTGCCGGAGCCGCCGCTCCACGGCGTCAGGCGGCTCTCCTTCAGCGCCCTGTCGCTGTTCGAGCGCTGCTCCTACCGGTACTACGCGGAGCGCGTGGCCGGCATGCGGCCGGTCGACTGGGCGCGCGACGGGGACACCGCGACGGGCGGCCTCCATCCGACCGAGGTCGGCGATGCCGTTCACCGCCTCCTCGAGCGCGTCGACCTGGCGCGCCCGGCGGTCCCCGACGACCTCGACGAGCTCGTCAGGAGCTGGTATCCGACGGTGACCGACGCCGAGGTCGAGCACGTGGCCCGCCACGTACGCGCGTACTGCGAGTCGTCCCTCGCGCGCCGCGTGGCCGCGCTCGACGACGTCCGCGTCGAGCGGCCGTTCGTCTTCGAGCTCGACGAGATGCTGCTCAACGGAAGGCTCGACGTCCTCGCACGCTCTGGTTCGCGCGCACTCGTCCTCGACTACAAGACGAACGCGCTCGACGGCCGCGAGCCCTCCGAGATCATCGAGGCCGAGTACCGGCTCCAGCAGATCGTCTACGCGCTCGCCTGCTTCCGCGCCGGGGCCGAGGAGGTGGAGGTCGTCTACCAGTTCCTCGAGGCGCCGGAGGCCGTGGTCTCTGCGTCCTTCGGGCTCGGCGATGTCGACGGCCTCCAGCACGAGGTCGGGACAGCGATCACGCGGATCCGCGAAGGCGACTTCCGACCCACGCCGAGCCCGTTCGCGTGCTCCGGCTGTCCGGCGCTCGACCGCGTCTGCGCCGGCCCGCGGCTCGGAGGCGCGCCCGACGGCGCCCCGGCCCAGGAGTTGACGGCGGCCGGGTAGCGTCACGGCGATGCGAGTCGCCGCACTCTACGACGTGCACGGAAACCTGCCGGCTCTCGACGCCGTCCTCGCCGACCCGCGCTGCCGGGCGGCCGAGACGATCGTCTGCGGCGGCGACCTCGTCGCCGGCCCGCTGCCGGAGGCCTGCCTCGACCGGCTCGAGTCGGACGGGCGGGCGCGGTTCCTCCGCGGCAACGGTGACCGCGAGACGGTCACGCCGCCCGACGACGGCGCCCTCGCCGAGGTCGGCGCCTGGGCGGCGGCGCGGCTCGGGCCCGAGCGGCTGGCGCGGGTCGCGACCTGGCCCGCGACCGTCGAGCTCGACCTGCCCGGGCTGAGCGGTGTGGTCTTCTGTCACGCGACGCCGCGGTCGGACAACGAGATCCTCACGTCCGTGACGCCCGAGGCCGACGTGGCGGCCGCGCTCGCCTCCGCTTCGGCCGACGTGGTCGTGTGCGGCCACACGCACGTGCAGTACGACCGGTGCGTCGGCGCGACGCGCATCGTCAACGCCGGCAGCGTCGGGATGCCGTACGAGGGGACGCCCGACGCACGCTGGGCAATCCTGGACGACGGTGCCGTCACGCTCGTCTCGACGCCCTACGACGCCGAGGCCGCGTTCGCCGTACTCTCGGAGACGGGCTTTCCGCTGCTCGACGACTGGTACGGCGCCGTCTTCCGCGGAGAGGTGACGGCGGAGGAGGCGACGGCCGACTTCGAGAGCCGGCGTGGCGCGTAGCTACGTCGGGGAGGCCCGTCGCCGCGGGCTCGGCACGCGGCTCGAGCGCATCGGTCCCATCATCCGGCGGCTGGCAGAAGAGCACGCGGACGCGACCATCGCCCTGCAGTTCCGCAACGACGTCGAGCTCCTGATCTCCGTGATGCTCTCCGCCCAGACGACCGACGTGAACGTCAATCGGGTGACCGAGAAGTTGTTCCGCAAGTACCGCCGTCCGGAGGACTACCTCGCGGCGCCCGTCGAGGAGCTCGAGCAGGACGTATACGCGACCGGCTTCTACCGTCAGAAGGCGAAGTCGATCCGCGGCGCGATGCGCGTCCTGCTGGAGGACTTCGACGGGAAGGTGCCGCGGCGCCTCGACGAGCTCCTGCGCCTCCCGGGCGTCGCGCGGAAGACCGCGAACGTCGTCGCGGCGGAGCTCGGCCACGCACAGGGCATCGTGGTCGACACCCACGTCCGCCGCCTCTCGCAGCGCCTCGGGCTGACGCGGAACGACGATCCGGTGAAGATCGAGCGCGACCTGCAGCGCGTCGTGCCGCGCGCCGACTGGGCCCGCTTCCCGCACCTCCTCATCTGGCACGGACGCCGTGTCTGCCTCGCGCGACGCCCCCTGTGCGAGGAGTGCGTCCTGGTGGACCTGTGCCCGGCGGCGAGGCCCTTCCAGGGCAGGCCGCGAAAGCGCTTGCCTACGGCCTGATCCAGCGCTGGACGACGAGCCGGGAGCCCGCAGGCTCCGCCGAGAGGAGGGCGTACCGCGGCGGCGCGACGACCTGTCGCGCCGCCGCGGCCGCCGTCACCGGATCGCCGGCGACCACGACCGTCACGCCTGCTCCGCGGCCGACGAGACTCGTCCGGATCCCCGGCGCGTAGTACGCGAACGCTGCCTGTGCGCGCGCGGGCAGCACGACGACGGTGTCTCGCGCAGTCGTCTTCTCGCGGGCGATTCGGGCTGCGGCACGCCAGTCTTCTTGCGGCGCGTCCGTTGCAGCGGTCGCGAGCGCGGCGACGGCCACGACGGCGAGCGCGGCGAGTGTCACGAGCCGCAGGGCGCGGTCCCGGATCGAGACGAGGCCCACTCCCGCCGCCAGGCAGGCGCCTCCCGCGGCGACCGTGAGGGCGCTCCGCGGGTAGACGGGAAGACCGAGCCCCGCGAGCAACACGGCCAGGAGCGGCACGACCGCGAGCCCCGTGACGAGCACCGGCTTCCAGAGGCCCTGGCCGTGCTCCGCGCGCCGGAACAGCACGAGGGCCCCCCAGACCGCGAGTGCGGCCACGACCGGGCTCCACCCGACCGCCCGTCCGATCCCGGCACCCACGTCGCCGAGCTCGAGGGAGCCGGCGCCGTCGGCCGCATCTGCGCGGTCGATCGCGGCAGCGGCGAGGAAGAAGGCGCATTCGACGGTCGCCACCGCGACTGCCGGCACCGCAAGTCGCAGGTTCACCTCTCGTCGTGCCGCGACGAGCGCCAGGACCTGCGCTCCGAGCGCCGCGGCTGCGATCGGATGCGTCAGGGGCAGCAGCGCCGCGCTGACCGCGTAGACCGCCCACCACACCGGGTTCCCGCGCTCGACCGCGCGCGCGAAGAGCGCGCTCGAGACCAGCATCGTGGCGAGCGCGAGCGCGAGCGGCCCCACCGCGCGCGACAGGAGGACGACGCCCAGCGACGTCGCGAGGATGATGGATGCGGCGGCCCCCGCGTGCCGTCCGGCCAGGCGGCGGCCGAGGCGGTAGACGGCGATCGCCGCGACGACCGCTGCGAGGACCGACGGGAGGCGGACCCAGTGCTCGGCGTCGTTCCACGCAACGACCGGCTGGAGAAGAGCCAGATACCCGGCGCGGGCCGGGTCGTCGGACAACGCGCGCTCGACCACGTCCGAGAACGAGCCCTGTGCGGCGGCGACCGCCGCGGCCTCGCCGACGTCGAGCGAGCGCCGTCCGAGCGCGACCGCGCCGAGCACGAGCGCCAGGCCGGGACCGAGATAGGGCAGCACGCGGTCGCCGACGGCCAGGATGCGCGCCTCCAGGGCAACATGCGGTACGGCGGAGGACGGCGTGTGGGCCGGAGCGCTCACCCGGAATCGAGGGTAGCGGCGCCGTCGGCGGGAGCCCGGGCGGGCTCGGTGGGACGATAGGCTCCGCTCGGAATGTCCCGGAGGTGGCTCGTCGGCGGCATGGCGGCGGTGGCCGGGCTCGCTGCCGTTGGGCTCCTCGGGGCATGGTGGTTCCTGCTTCGCGACGTGTCGACGCCCGCGAGCGTCAGCGACGCGGTTGCTGCATACCGCGACGAAGGCCCCGGCGGGGCATCGTCGATTCCGCCCGGTGTCTACGTGTACGCGACGACGGGCTCCGAGCAGACGGATGCGTTACGCGGGACGACGCACGAGTACCCGGCGACGTCCACCATCACCGTCACCGGGGCGCCGTGCGGCGTCGGCCTCCGCTGGGACGTCCTCGAGGGACGCTCGACGACGTGGACCGCCTGCGTCGGCGCCGGCGACTGGATCGAGCGGAGCAGGGACGAGCGCCACCGGTTCTACGGCGTGACCGAGAAGACGACGTACACCTGCAGGAACACGCCCTTCCGCCCCGCCGGCGACCCACCCGGAACGACCTTCACGGTCTCGTGTACGACGGGTGAGGCGCGCGAAGGCGGGCCGGGAGTGGTCGTCGGGCGGGAGACCCTCGACATCGGCGGCACTTCCGTGCCGGCGGTTCACGTCCGGACGACGACGTCGTTCTCCGGCGGCACGACCGGCAGCGCGACGTACGACTTCTGGCTCGCCCGGCCCACCGGGCTGCCGGTTCGGATCACCATGGTGAGCCAGACCACCAACGGCTCGATCATCGGCGACGTCCACTACCAGGAGCGCGTGTCGCTGCAGCTGACCTCGCTCGAGCCGAAGAGGTGAAGGCGCGACGCGTCGGGGCGCGCCTCGCGGCGCTCCGCCTCGCGCCGGACGGCAAGCCTCGCCCCCAGGCGCCGTTCGCCCGAGGCCCGCTCGCTGCGCGCGTTCTCCGGGGCGCGATCACCGTTGCGAGCGCGGGTGGTTCGAGACTTCCCGCACGACTGGCCCACGGGATGGCGGTCGGCGGCGGCACGGTGGAGTGGGCGCTCCGGCCGCGGAAGCGGCGCATGCTCGCCCAGAACCTCTCGCATGCGCTCGGTCTCCCGGCCGAGCACGACGACGTGCGGGCACTCGTGCGTCGCGAGGTCGTGAACGAGGCGGGACGTTCGGCCGACCTCCTCTGGGCGCTCGCCAGGCCCCACGAGCTGCTCGAGACAACCGAGGTCGCGGGACGAGAGCACGTGCTGTCCGCGCTCGACCGGGGCAACGGCGTGCTGCTCGTCTCGGCCCACGTCGGCGGCTGGGAGGTGGCGACGGCGCTGCCGCGCGCGCTCGTTCCCGTCCCTACGACGGCGATCGTGACCGACGACTGGCTGGCGTGGGCGGTCGCAGGGCTCCGCGCCCGCGCGGGCCTCGGGCTCCTCTACGACACGGAACCGGCCGCGCGGGCGGCATCGCTGCTGCGATCAGGCGAGGCTGTGCTCGTCCTCGGCGACTACGCGAAGGGCCCGATGCGAACGTATCCCGTGCGCCTCCTCGATGCCGTCGCGGAGCTCCCTGCAGGGCCCGCCGCGCTTGCGCGTCTCTGCGGGACGCCGATCGTTCCCTTCACGGTACTCCCGCTGGGACCGCGGCGCTGGCGGGTCGAGGCGGAGCTGCCGCTCTCCCCGCCCGATCGGGACAGCGGCCCCGACGGCGAGCGGGCGCTGCTCCAGGCGCTCGCGGATCGGTGGACCGCGCAGCTCCGTGCGCACCCCGAGCACTGGGCGGCCGTCTACCCGATGACGTGGCGGCCGGCGTAGAGTCGGCTACAGCCAGCGGCGCCAACGGAAGAGCGCGAGCTGAACGACCGTCGTCGCGACAATGAGGCCGACCGAGACCCCCAGGCTCCAGTACCAGTCGCGGAAGTGCCCGCCGAAGTTCTGGCCGAAGAAGCCGACGATGAGGCTCGGCACCAGCACGAGGGAGGCGATCACCGTGAGCTTCTTCCCGACCTCGTTCTGTTGCTCGGCGATCTTCGCCTGGTAGTAGTCGCGTACGCCGCCGAGTAGATCGCGCGCCACGTCGAGCTCCTCGGTTACGCGAACCAGCGTCTCGTACGTGTCCACGAAGCGTGCCTCGACCTCGGGCGGAAAGAGCTCCGACCGCCCGACGTCGACTCGTCCGTCCACGACGCGTCGCGCGATGCCACGTGTCGCGGTCGAGGCACGCCGCGCCAGGAGGATCTCGTTCCGGAGCACCGCGATGCGGCGGCGCACGTGGGCGCCGGAGCGGTGCTCGACCTCCCCTTCGAGGTCGTCGATCGCCTCGTAGAGGCCGTCGACGAGCTCGAGAAAGGCGTCGGCGGAGTCGTCGACGGCCCCGTGGAAGACGTCTCCGACGGACGCATCCGCGTCGACCCGCGCGGCGACGCCGTCCACCGCGGCGAGCGTTCCGTCGGGTCCGGCCTTGCGCGCCGTGAGGAGCGCCGAGGGCGAGGCGACGATGTCGAGCACGAGGTACTGCGCGCGTCCCTCGGGGCTCGTCCGTGGGTGGACGAGCACGCCGCGCACGCAGCCTTCGTGGGCCTCGAGCGCGGGCCGCACGCCGCGGCCGTCGCCGACGGGCTCCAGCAGCTCGGCGATCACGTCGTCGTCGAGCCGGACGGGAAGGGCGTTCACGAGCTCCTCCCGGGTCGGGTCGACGAGATCGGTCCACTGCGCCGCCACGGCGCATCGAGGCTACTCCTCGGGTCGGCGGGCGCTACGCCGTGGTCGCGGCGGCGGATAACGCCGCGTGGCGCTGCTCGCTCAGCCAGCGCTCGGCGTCGAGCGCCGCGGCGCAGCCGGACCCCGCGGCCGTGACCGCCTGGCGGTACGTGTGGTCCTGGACGTCGCCGGCAGCGAAGACGCCGGGGATGTTCGTCTCGGTCGACTTCCCCCGCGTGACGAGGTAGCCGGTGTCCGGCTCGTGGTCGAGCTGGTCGAGGAAGAGCGCGGTGTTCGGGTCGTGGCCGATCGCGACGAACACCCCGTCCGCGTCGAGGACGGACTCCTCACCGGTCACCGTGTCGACGAGGCGGATGCCCGTCACCTTGCCGTCGCCGAGCACCTCCGTGACGACCTTGTTCAGGACGAACTCGATCTTCTCGCTCGACCGTGCGCGGTCGACCATGATCGGCGAGGCGCGGAACTCCTCGCGGCGGTGGACGACGATCACCTTGCTCGCGAACCGCGAGATGAAGAGCGCCTCCTCCATGGCCGAGTCGCCGCCTCCGACCACGACGACGACCTTGTCGCGGAAGAAGGCCGCGTCACACGTGGCGCAGTAGGAGACGCCTCGCCCCTGGAGCACCTGCTCGGACGGAAGCCCGAGTTGCCGCGCGCTCGCACCCGTCGCGACGATCACGGACTCGGCGCGGTACTCGTCGTCGCCGACCCAGATGCGGAAGGGGCGCTGGGAGAAGTCGACGCGGGTGACGTCGTCCGTCACGAACGACGCGCCGAAGCGTTCCGCCTGGCGGCGGAAGTCCTGCATCATCGCCGGCCCCATCACGCCGTCCGCGTAGCCCGGGTAGTTCTCGACGTCAGAGGTGATCATGAGCTGGCCACCCCAGTTGAAGCCCTCGATCACGAGCGGCTCGAGATTCGCCCTGGCCGCGTAGAGCGCAGCCGTATAGCCGGCAGGCCCGCCGCCGATCACGATCACGTCACGGACGTCGTTCATCGATTCAGTGTGCTCCCGGATGGTCGTCGAGAAACAGGCTCGCGGTCGATCCGCGGCCTCCATAGTGTTCCAACGATCGCTGCCCCGCTGGTGTTCCCACGTTTCATGCGGCGTCGGCGCTCTTCGAAACGACCTCGAGCTGCAGAGGCTGGAGCTGTGACGAGGCGTGCTCGGTCAGCGGCGGAAGATCGTCGAGCGTCGATCGCGTGGCCGCGAGACCCTCGAGCCTTCGTGCCGACACGAGCACACGGGATCCGTAGGACCCGACCGCCTTGTTGTATGCGCTTACGGCCGAATCGAGCCCTCGACCGACCTTCGCGAGGTGCTCGGCCATCGTGCTCAGGCGCTCGTGGAGCTCCGACGCAACCTTGAGCACCGCCTGTGCGTGGTCGGACGCGTTCTCGTTCTGCCACGCGACACGGATGGTGCGCAGCATCACCACGATCGTGCGCGGCGTCGTCAGGAGCACTCCGCGCTCGTAGGCGAAGCTGAACAGCTCGGCGTCCTGCTCCTCCGCCGCGGCGAGATACGCGTCTCCGGGGAGGAACATGAACGTGAAGTCGGGCGACGGCGTCACGTGCGCCCAGTAGCCCTTCCGCCCCAGCTCCTGGACGTGGAGCCGGACCCTGCGCCCGAATTCTGCGAGCGCCGCGGCGCGCTCCTCCTCGCCTGCTGCCTGTGCGGCGCGCTCGAACGCGTCGAAGGGGGCCTTGGAGTCGATCACGACGTTCTTCCCACCCGGGAGGTGGACGACGACGTCCGGACGGCCGCCCTGCTTGCTCGTCTGGCACGAGTAGTCGACGCCCTCTTCCATCCCGACGAACTCGAGGATGCGCTCGAGCTGGATCTCGCCCCAGCGACCGCGCGTCTGTGTGCTGCCGAGGGCCACCGCGAGCGAACGCGTCCCTGCGGACAGAAGCTCGAGCTGGGCGGTGAGCCGGCCTCCGTCCTCGAGGCGACGCGCCTCCGTCTCGTCGACGAGCTTGCGGAGGTCGCCGAGACGCTGGTGCACCGGGAGCAGGGTCTTCTCGACGCGCTCGCCCGCCTGCGCGAGGAAGGTCTCACGCGATGCATCGAGCGTCTCCTGGGAGATGCTGCGGACCGTCTCGGGCAGCTTCTCCTCGAGCGTCTCGAGGCGCGCGGCCGAGGCGGCGGCACCCGCGCGGGCCTCTGCGAGCTCACCGAGTGCGACGCCGAGCTCGCCACGTGCGACGCCGAGCTCCGAGTCGCGGCGTTCGAGCTCGCTGCGGAGGTCGAGCTCGCGCCGGTCACGCTCCGCCAGCAGCTCCCGATGTCCCGACAGCCTCGGCTGCAGCCACCAGCAAACGGCAAAGCCCGCGAGCGCTGCACCGATGGCGAGCAGGATCGTCATGAGGACCAAGCAACGTAGCCCCCGGGCCGGACGGAGCCGAGGAGGGGCGCAGCTATCCTTCCCGGCCATGCCGCCGAGGCCCCGCCCGCATGGAAAGACCCCCGGAAAGGCCAAGCCGCCCACCCAGGGCGGTGACCGCCGCGCCATCCTGATGCTCGGAATCGGCGGCGTCGCGGTGCTCGCGATCGCCGCTGTGGCGCTCGCCTTCACGGTCGGTGGTGGCGGCGGCGGCGGTGACGCGCGGGCGGCAGTCGAAGCGGCCGGCTGCACGTTGACGGCAACTCCGGCGTTGCCCGGCGACCACAGCGTCACCAGCCCGACCGGCACGTCGAAGCGGTGGAACACCGTGCCTCCGACGTCGGGCCCGCACTATGCGGTCCCGGTCGTCTACGGCTCGTACGAGGAGCCGGTCAACCAGGCGCAGCTCGTGCACAACCTCGAGCACGGGGCGATCGCGGTCCAGTACGGGGAGGAGGTGCCGCCGGCAACCGTGGCGGAGCTCCGCACGTTCGTGCAGTCGCACTCCCGCGGCACGGTGCTCGCGCCGTACCCTGCCCTCGGCGACAAGATCTCGCTCGGCGCGTGGGTGACGAAGAACCCGTCCAAGCCCGCTGACGGCACCGCGTACCTCGCGAAGTGCACGACGGTCGACGACAAGGCGTTCGCGGCGTTCTACGACGCCTACCAGTTCCAGGGCCCCGAGCGCTTCCCGCCGGACGCGTTGCTTCCGGGCCGCAGCTAACGCGGACGTGGCTTCAGCCGCGTCCGGGCGCAGCTAACGTCGCCCTCGCACCCCGCCGGGGTGGCGGAACTGGTCAGACGCGGCCGGCTTAAAACCGGCTGTCCCTTCGGGACATGGGGGTTCGACTCCCTCCCCCGGCACTACAGCGGTCTGTCCCGCAGGGACTGACCCCCGTGAAGCGTGGCGTTGCCCGAAGCGTCGCGGACCAGGCCCTCGGAGCAGTCCCCTGAATCCAACCCCCTGGATACACTCAGCGCGCCATGGCGAGCACCGAGCACGTCCCGTCGTTCGCCCATCTCGAGTTCGACACACCGCTCTACCGCACGGCCATTGCGCAGTTCGACCAGGCGGTTCCGCACGCCAACGTCGACCCGGGCGTCGCCGAGCGGCTGCGGCACCCGGAACGGTCGATCATGGTCTCCTGCCCGGTCGGCCTCGACGACGGGACGCGCGTCGTCTTCCCGGGCTACCGCGTGCAGCACTCGAGCGTCATGGGGCCGACGAAGGGGGGCGTCCGCTACGACCCGGAGGTCACGCTCGGCGAGTGCGCCGCGCTCGCGGTGTGGATGACGTGGAAGTGCGCGCTGCTGCGGCTGCCCTACGGCGGCGCGAAGGGCGGTGTCCGGTGCAACCCGCCGGAGATGTCCGCGGCCGAGATCGAGCGGCTGACGCGCCGGTTCACGTCGGAGCTGCTGCCGTTCATCGGACCGCAGGAGGACATTCCCGCGCCCGACATGGCGACGAACGAACAGACCATGGCGTGGATGATGGACACCTACTCCATGCAGCGCGGCCATGCGGTTCCGGAGATCGTGACCGGCAAGCCGATCTCGATCGGCGGCTCCGTCTTCCGCCACGAGGCGACCGGAGCCGGCGTCGTGATGGTCGTCGCCCGCGCCTGCGAGCGCATGGGCTGGCGCCTGTCGGAGCAGCGCTGCGTCGTCCAGGGCTTCGGCAACGTCGGCGGTACTGCCGCGCAGGAGCTCGTCGACCGGGGCGCGACGGTCGTCGGCGTCTCCGACGTGTCCGGAGGCGTCTTCGACGCGGACGGGCTCGACATCCCGACGATGAGCGCCTACGCCCGACAGCACCGCTCGCTCGAGGGCTGGGAGACCGGGACGCGGATCACGAACGAGGAGCTCCTCGAGCTCGAGTGCGACATCCTGGTGCTCGCCGCCCGCGAGGATCAGATCCACGCCGACAACGCCTCGCGGCTTCGCTGCCGGATGATCGCCGAGGGAGCCAACGGGCCGACGTCGCTCGAGGGTGACGCCATCCTGCGCGAGCGCGGGATCCCGATCCTGCCGGACATCCTCACGAACGCCGGCGGGGTCACCGTCTCGTACTTCGAGTGGGTGCAGGACCTCGGACGCCTCTTCTGGGGCCGCGACGAGATCCGGGCGAAGCTCGCCGAGAAGCTGAACGACGCCTTCGACCGCGTCTGGGAGATCTCCCACGAGCGCGACGTGCCGATGCGGACCGCAGCGCTCGTCGCGGGGATCCGGGACGTCTCGTCGGCGCTCGAGGCGCGCGGGCTCTATCCGTGACGGAGGAGCAGGCCCTCCGCGTCCGCGACGCGATGATCGCCGAGCCGCGCGCACTTCCGGCGAGCGCGACCGCGCAGGAGGCGGGAGAGGTGCTCACGCCGGCCGAGGTGCGCGCGGTCTACATCGTCGGCGACGAGGGCGAGCTCCTCGGCGTCGTCACGCGCAAGACGCTCGTCGCACGCGTGGTGGCGCAGGGGCGTGACCCGAGCGCGGTGCACGTCGCCGAGATCGCCGAGCCCCCGCACTACACGATCGACGCGGACACGCCGCTCGACGAGGGCTTCCGCTTCATCGAGGAGGAGGACGCCGAGCGCGTGCCCGTCGTCGACGGCGGCCGCCTCGTCGGCGTCGTCTCCCGCGCCGTCCTCCAGCGCCGGCTCGCCGAGGACGAGGAGCCTGCGGCCGAGGATCCGTAGTTCCTACCGACCCGTCCGGCGGCTTCCCCCACGACCCCGATCGGCCCGAGCGCATAGCATCGCGCGGGAGATGGACCCGAGGAGCGCGACTCGGAACCTCGTCCTCGCGACGTCCGCGTTCGCGGTGGCGTTCGTCGGTTGGAGCCTGATCGCGCCCCTCGCGAAGCGCTTCCAGGACGACCTCGACCTCTCGAACACCCGGACGCTGATGCTCACGGCGGTGCCCGTCGTGCTCGGATCCCTGCTCCGGATCCCCGTCGGCGTACTGACGGATCGCCTCGGCGGACGGGTGATGTTCCCGGTCGTGCTCGGGGTCTCGGCGATCCCCGCCGCGATCTTCGGGTTCGTCGACGGGTACGCCGCGCTGATCGTCGTCGGCTTCTTCCTCGGCATCGCCGGCTCGTCCTTTGCGGTCGGCGTGCCGTTCGTGGCCGGCTGGTATGCGAAGGAGCGCCAGGGGTTCGCGCTCGGCGTATACGGGATGGGGAACATCGGCACGGCCGTCGCGGCGTTCGGCGCGCCCGCGATCGTCGACTGGCTCGGCCGTGAGGCCCTCGGGATCGTCGCCGCCGTGCTCCTGCTCGCGACCGCGTTCCTCTTCTACCGGATGGCCGAGGATCCGCCGCGGGGGCCGGCCGTCCACTACGGCGCGGTCTTGCGCTCGGGCTGGAGGCTGTGGCGGCTCGCGCTCCTCTACTTCGTCACGTTCGGCGGCTTCGTCGCGATGGCGGTCTTCCTGCCGAAGCTGCTCCGGGACTGGTTCGACATCTCGCTCACGAACGCCGGTCTGCGCGCCGCGGGCTTCACGGTCGTCGCGACGTTCGCCCGGCCGGTGGGCGGCTATCTCTCCGACCGGATCGGCCCGGCGACCGTGCTGGTCGTCGTCTTCGTCGGTGCGGGGCTCGACGCCGCCTGGCTGGCGATGATCTCCGACGACCCGACCTGGGTCCCCGTCACGATCGCCTGCCTGACGCTCGCAGGGTTCCTCGGTCTCGGGAACGGGGCCGTCTTCAAGGCCGTGCCGCGCGACTTCCCCCAGGCGACCGGTGCGGCGACCGGCATCGTGGGTGCGGCGGGCGGGCTCGGCGGGTTCTTCCCGCCGGTGGTGATGGGAATCGTGAAAGATCACTTCGACACCTATGCGCTCGGTTTCGTCGGATTGCTCCTGTTCACCGTGGTCTGCCTCGTCGTCGCCCTGACGATGCGCCGCGCCTCGCGTCTGCCCCACGAGGTCGCGGCGTGAGCCTCCTCACCCGGCCGCGCTACTTCTCAGGCGGCGGCTCGGCAGACGGATGGAGCGTGCTGCAGCCGGACGGGCGCGAGTGGGAGCGCTTCTACCGCGACCGCTGGCAGCACGACAAGGTCGTCCGCTCGACCCACGGCGTCAACTGCACCGGATCCTGCTCGTGGAAGATCCACGTCAAGGACGGGATCGTCGCCTGGGAGACGCAGCAGACCGACTACCCGACGAACGGGCCGGACGTCCCCGAATACGAGCCGCGCGGCTGCCCGCGAGGCGCCTCGTTCAGCTGGTACCTCTACTCGCCGATCCGCGTGCGCTACCCGTACGTCCGCGGCGTTCTGCTCGAGATGTTCCGCGAGGCGCGCGCGAGGCACGGCGGCGACCCTGTGGAGGCCTGGGCCGCGATCGTCGAAGACCCGGAGAAGGCACGCTCGTACAAGTCCATCCGCGGGAAGGGCGGCTTCGTGCGAGCGTCGTGGGACGATGTCGTCGACCTCGTCTCCGCGGCGCACGTCTACACGGTGAAGAAGTACGGGCCGGACCGGATCGCGGGGTTCACGCCGATCCCGGCGATGTCGATGGTGTCGTACGCGGCGGGAACGCGCTTCCTCTCGCTGATCGGCGGGATCTGCTTGAGCTTCTACGACTGGTATGCGGACCTGCCGCCGGCCTCCCCGCAGATGTGGGGCGACCAGACCGACGTGCCGGAGTCCGCGGACTGGTGGAACGCGAGCTACATCGTTCTCTGGGGCTCGAACATCCCGCAGACCCGTACGCCCGACGCACACTTCCTCGCAGAGGCGCGGTACCGCGGCCAGAAGGTCGTCGTGGTCTCTCCCGACTACGCGGGCCACACGAAGTTCGCAGACCACTGGCTGCCCGCCGAGGCCGGCACCGACGGCGCGCTCGCGATGGCGATGGCGCACGTCGTCCTCAAGGAGTTCCACGTCGAGCGCACGGTCACGTGGTTCGACGAGTACGTGAAGCGCACGACCGACCTGCCGTTCCTCGTCACGCTGCGCGAGCGCGACGGCGCCTACGTCGCCGATCGCTTCCTCCGCGCCTCCGACCTCGACGACACGAGCGAGCACGCCGAGTGGAAGACGGTGCTCGTCGACTCGAGGACGGGGGAGACCGTCGTGCCGAACGGCTCGGTCGGGTTCCGCTGGGGCGACGAGGGCATGGGGAAGTGGAATCTCGAGCTCGGCGACGTGGACCCGGCCCTCACGCTCCTCGGCCGCCACGACGAGCTCGTCGAGCTCGACCTGCCGCGCTTCGACGTCGGTGGCTCGCAGGGCGAGGCCCTTCGCAGGGGCGTCCCGGCGATGAGGGTCGGCGGCCGTCTCGTGACAACCGTCTTCGATCTCCTCGCGGCTCAGCTCGGCGTCGCGCGCGACGGTCTGCCAGGGAGCTGGCCGAGCGGCTACGACGATGCGTCCGAGCCGTACACGCCCGCGTGGCAGGAGCCGATCACCGGGGTCGACGCGGGCCGGGTGACCCGTGTCGCGCGCGAGTTCGCGCGGAACGCGGAGCGCTCGAACGGCCGCTCGATGATCGTCCTCGGCGCGGGGACGAACCACTGGTTCCACTCCGACCAGATCTACCGGGCGATCCTCCAGCTCGTCGCGCTCTGCGGCTGCCAGGGGGTCAACGGCGGCGGCTGGGCGCACTACGTCGGACAGGAGAAGGTGCGTCCGATCAGCGGCTGGTCGACGGTCGCCTTCGCGCTCGACTGGAACCGCCCCCCGCGCCAGCAGGCGACGACGCCGTTCTGGTTCCTCGCGAGCGACCAGTTCCGCTTCCAGCGCACGCGCGCGGGCGTCTACTCGACCCCGCTCGGCAAGGGGCTCCTCGACGAGATGCACGTCGCCGACTGCAACCTGCTCGCCGCGCGGCTCGGCTGGATGCCCTCGTACCCGACATTCGACCGGAACCCGCTCGAGCTGACCCGCGAGGCTGCCGAGGCCGGGGTGGAGGCGCCCGCGTACGTCGTCGACCGGCTCAAGTCCGGCGAGCTCAAGTTCGCCGCCGAGGATCCCGACGCGCCCGAGAACTTCCCACGCGTCCTCACGCTCTGGCGTGCCAACCTCCTCGGCTCGTCGAGCAAGGGCCACGAGTACTTCCTCCGGCACGTCCTCGGTGTCGAGGACGCCGCGGTCCGGAACATCGAGGTGCCTCCGGAGCAGCGACCCACGGAGGTCGTCTGGCACGAGGAGGCTCCGACCGGCAAGTTCGACCTCTTCACGACGATCGACTTCCGGATGAACGGGTCGGCCCTCTATTCGGACGTCGTTCTGCCCGCCGCGACGTGGTACGAGAAGCACGATCTCTCGTCGACCGATCTGCACCCCTTCGTCCACTCCTTCAACCAGGCGGTGCCGCCGCCCTGGGAGGCCCGCACCGACTTCGACATCTTCGACCGGATCGCCGAGCGCTTCTCGGAGCTCGCGGTCGAGCACCTCGGCACGCGCACCGACCTCGTGGCCGCGCCGCTCCTCCACGACACGCCCGACGAGCTGGCGCAGCCGTTCGGAGAGGTGCGCGACTGGAAGCGGGGGGAGTGCGAGCCGGTGCCGGGCAAGACGATGCCGAAGCTCGTTCCCGTCGAGCGCGACTACACGGCCGTGCACCGCAAGTGGAGGGCGCTCGGCCCGCTGACCGAGAAGCTCGGCTCGTCTGCGAAGGGCATCCCGCTGCTGCCGACCGTCGAGCTCGACCAGCTCCGCGCGGCAAACGGCGAGATCGACGGCCGCCCGGCGCTCACGCGCGACGTCCACTGGTGCGAGGCGATCCTCGCCCTGTCGGGCGTCTCGAACGGCCGCCTCGCCGTCGAGGGCTTCCGCGGGCTCGAGAAGCGCACCGGGACGCACCTGGCCGACATCGCCGAGGAGCACGCGGACGTCCGCATCACCTTCGGCGACACGCAGGTGCAGCCGCGAAAGGTGCTCGCCTCGCCCGAGTGGTCGGGGATGGAGTCGCGCGACCGGCGCTACAACCCGTTCACGATCAACGTCGAGCGGAACGTCCCCTTCCGCACGCTCACCGGGCGCCAGCAGCTCTACGTCGAGCACGCCTGGATGCTCGAGTACGGCGAGGGCCTGCCGACTTACCGGCCGCCGCTCAACGTGCTCGGGGTCGTCGGCACGCAACTCTCCGGCGAGGAAGGCCGCAAGGAGCTCCACGTCCGCTGGCTGAGCCCGCACAGCAAGTGGTCGATCCACTCCGAGTTCCAGGACAACCTCCACATGCTCACGCTCTTCCGCGGCGGGCCGGTGGTGTGGCTCTCCGACGTCGACGCGCGCGAGATCGAGATCGCCGACAACGACTGGTGCGAGGTGTTCAACCGCAACGGCGTCGTCGTCGCGCGCGCGGTCGTCTCGCACCGGATCCCACCGGGGATCGGGCTCATGTACCACTCGCAGGACAGGCACGTGAACGTCCCGCTGTCCGAGATCACCGAGACGCGCGGCGGCACCGACAACTCCGTCACGCGCATCTCGATGAAGCCGACCCATCTGATCGGTGGCTACGCGCAGTTCTCGTACGGGTTCAACTACTACGGCCCGACCGGCACGCAACGCGACGAGATGGTCGCGGTCCGCAAGCTCCTCGGGAAGCCGGTCTACTGATGCAGGTTCGCGCCCAGATCGCGATGGTGATGAACCTCGACAAGTGCATCGGGTGCCACACCTGCTCGGTCACGTGCAAGAACGTGTGGACGAACCGCCGCGGCACCGAGTACGTCTGGTTCAACGACGTCGAGACGAAGCCGGGGGTCGGCTACCCCAAGCAGTGGGAGAACCAGGACCGCTGGAAAGGCGGCTGGGAGCTCAAGGGCGGCAAGCTCCGGCTCAAGGCAGGCGGCCGGCTCCGGAAGCTCGCGACGCTCTTCTTCAACCCGGAGCTGCCGACGCTCGACGACTACTACGAGCCCTGGACGTACGACTACGAGACGCTGACGACCGCGGGTGTCTCGAAGCACCAGCCGGTCGCGCAGCCCGAGTCGCAGGTGACGGGTCGACCCCTCGACCTGCAGTGGGGCCCGAACTGGGAGGACGACCTCGCGGGAGCGCCAGAGCGGGCCCGCCTCGACCCGAACCTTCGCGACGGCGTCGAGGAGCACGTGCGGCTCGAGTACGAGAAGGCGTTCATGTTCTACCTCCCGCGAATCTGCGAGCACTGCCTCAACCCGTCGTGCGTCGCGTCGTGCCCGTCGGGGGCGATGTACAAGCGGGCCGAGGACGGGATCGTGCTCGTCGACCAGGAGCAATGCCGCTCGTGGCGGATGTGCGTCAGCGGCTGCCCGTACAAGAAGGTCTACTTCAACTGGTCGACGGGGAAGGCGGAGAAGTGCACGCTCTGCTACCCACGGATCGAGGCGGGCCAGCCGACGATCTGCTCGGAGACGTGCGTCGGGAAGATCCGCTACCTCGGCGTCGTGCTCTACGACGCCGACCGGGTGCAGGAGGCGGCCTCCGTGCCCGACGAGAAGGACCTGCTGCCGGCGCAGCTCTCGCTGTTCCTCGACCCGGCCGACCCCGACGTGCGGGAGCAGGCGCGCCGGGATGGAATCGCCGAGGACTGGCTCGACGCGGCCGCGCGCTCTCCGGTGTACGCGCTCGCGGTCGAGCACCGGGTCGCGTTGCCGCTGCATCCCGAGTACCGCACGCTGCCGATGGTCTGGTACGTCCCGCCGCTCTCGCCCGTGATGAGCCTCGTCGAGGGGCCTGGCTCCGAGGCCGACCCGGACGACGTGTTCCCCGCGATCGAGGAGCTGCGGATCCCGATCGAGTACCTCGCGAACCTGCTC
>NZ_DATMBZ010000042.1:0-12068 GCF_035558935.1 Gaiella sp.
CCGGCCGACCGGCGACCAGCCGCGCGCGATCGCGGAGCTCGCGGAGTCGCTCCGCGCGGGGAACCGCGGCCAGACGCTCCTCGGTGCCACCGGTACCGGCAAGACGGCGACGATGGCGTGGGTGATGGAGGAGCTCCAGCGCCCCGCGCTCGTGATCGCGCACAACAAGACGCTCGCCGCGCAGCTCTGCAACGAGTTCCGCGAGTTCTTCCCCGACAACGCGGTCGAGTACTTCGTCTCCTACTACGACTACTACCAGCCCGAGGCGTATGTGCCGCAGGCCGACCTCTACATCGAGAAGGACTCCTCGCAGAACGACGACATCGCGCGGCTGCGGCTCGGCGCGACGAGCTCGCTGCTGACACGGCGCGACGTCGTGGTGGTCGCGAGCGTGAGCTGCATCTACGGCCTCGGCTCACCGGAGGAGTGGCGCGAGAAGGTCCTGATCCTCGAGGTCGGCTCGGAGCACGACCGCGACGAGATGCTGCGCACGCTGATCGACTCCCAGTACGTCCGCAACGACACGGTCCTCGCCCGCGGCCGCTTCCGGGTGCGCGGCGATGTGGTCGAGGTGCAGCCCGCGAACGTGGAGACGGCCTACCGGATCTCGATGTTCGGCGACGAGGTCGAGCAGATCTCGCACTTCGACCCGCTCACCGGCGAGGTGCTCTCGAAGCTCGACAACCTGGCGATCTGGCCGGCGACGGAGTACATCACCTCGAAGCCGACGGTCGACCGCGCGGTCGACGAGATCCGGCACGAGCTCGAGGAGCAGGTGGCGAGGTTCGAGAAGGACGGCCGCCTGCTCGAGGCGCACCGCATCCGGCAGCGCACCGAGTACGACATGGAGATGCTCAAGGAGCTCGGCTTCTGCAACGGAATCGAGAACTACTCGCGCATCCTCGAGGGCCGCCCGCCCGGCTCGCACCCGTTCACGTTGATCGACTACTTCCCCGACGACTTCGTCGTCTTCATCGACGAGTCGCACCAGACCGTCCCGCAGATCGGCGGGATGTACGAGGGCGACCGCTCGCGCAAGCAGACGCTCGTCGACTACGGCTTCCGGCTTCCCTCCGCGCTCGACAACCGACCACTTCGCTTCGACGAGTTCCTCGGGAAGGTGGGTCAGATGGTGTTCGTCTCGGCGACGCCCGGCTCGTACGAGCTGCGGCACTCGGAGGTCGTCGCCGAGCAGCTGATCCGCCCGACGGGCGTCGTCGACCCCGAGGTCGAGCTGCGCGCGACGAAGAACCAGATCGACGACCTGCTCGGCGAGATCCGCCGTCGCGAGCAGGCGAACGAGCGCGTCCTCGTCACGACGCTGACGAAGAAGATGTCGGAGGATCTCACCGACTACCTGCTCGAGTCGGGCGTCAAGGCGCGCTACCTCCACTCCGAGATCGACACGCTCGAACGGATCCAGATCATCCGCGAGCTCCGGCTCGGCGAGTACGACGTGCTCGTCGGCGTCAACCTCCTCCGCGAGGGGCTCGACCTCCCCGAGGTGTCGCTCGTCGCGATTCTCGACGCCGACAAGGAGGGCTTCCTGCGAGGGAAGACGGCCCTCCTGCAGACGATCGGCCGGGCGGCTCGCAACGTCAACGGCACGGTGCTGGTGTACGCCGACAAGCTGACCGAGGCGATCCAGGGGGCGCTCGACGAGACGAACCGCCGCCGCGAGGCGCAGCTCGCCTACAACGAGGAGCAGGGCATCACTCCGGAGTCGATCGTCAAGGGCGTCTCCGACATCGCCGAGCTGCTCGCGCTCGAGTCGCCGACCGTCCCCGGCCGCAGGCGCCGCGGCAAGCAGGAGGTCTCGGGGATGAGCCGCGAGGAGCTCGAGAAGCTCGTCATCACGCTCGAGGAGGAGATGTACGTCGCCGCCGAGGAGCTCCGCTTCGAGTACGCCGCAAAGCTGCGCGACGAGATCAAGGAGCTCCGCCGCGAGCTGAATGCGCTCGCGGACGCGCCCGCGTAGGCGTGTACGTCTTGTATGTCGAAGATGATTACTGCGCTCTTTCGCTCGACAACACGAGAGCTCTGCCGAAGGCCTACTTCCGCGAGCGCATCTGCACGCTCGGACCCGACAAGATGGAAAGCGTCTGCTGCGCGCTGACCATCGCAACCGGCTGCAGGTAGAAGGGAGACGACATGTGCAGGAACATCAAGACGCTCCACAACTTCGAGCCCGCCGCGACGTCGGAGGAGATCCGCGCGGCTGCACTCCAGTACGTCCGAAAGGTGAGCGGCTCGACCAAGCCGTCGAAGGCGAACGAGGCGGTGTTCGACAGGGCCGTGGACGACATCGCTCACATCACGGCCCACCTGCTCGAGGACCTCGTCACCGCTGCTCCGCCGCGCGACCGGGAGCTCGAGGCGGTCAAGGCGCGCGCACGAGCCGAGAAGCGGTTCGGCCGCGCGGCCGCATAGCGCGAGGCGTCAGAGTGGGGCGGTGAGCCGCCCTCCCGACTCGGCCGACAGCGCTCTCCGCGGGAACATCCGCCTCCTCGGCGGGATCCTCGGGACGGTGCTCACCGAGCAGGAGGGGGAGGAGGTCTACCGACTCGAGGAGCGCATCCGGCTCCTCGCGCGGCTCGGGCGCCGGGGCGACACCGGAGCGAGCCGAGCGCTCGCGGAGACGATCGCCGGGCTCGACGTCGAGACGCAGGCGACGGTCCTGCGCGCGTTCACGGTCTATTTCCATCTCGCGAACATCGCCGAGCAGCACCACCGCGTGCGGAGGCGGCGCGAGGTCGAGCGCGAAGGCGGCACGCTGCGGGAGTCGCTCGACGAGGCGCTCGAGGTTCTCGCCCACGAGGGCGTGTCGACCCAGGAGGTCGCCGACGCCGCGCGGAAGGTGTCGGTCGAGCTCGTCCTGACGGCCCATCCAACCGAGGCGCTGCCGCGGACCATCCTCGAGAAGCACCGCCGGATCTCCGGGCTTCTCGAGCAGCTCGACGACCTCAGGCTCACACCGTCCGAGCGGGCCGCTCACGAGCGCGAGGTCGCCGAGGAGGTCACCATCCTCTGGCAGACGGACGAGGTCAGATCGGAGCGTCCGCGCGTCGTCGATGAGATCCGCCAGGCGCTGTGGTTCCTCGAGGACAGCCTCTGGGATGCCGCCGCCGCCCTCACGGCGGTGTGGAACGAGCGGCTCCCTGGCTCGCCGCTCCGCTTCGGTACCTGGATCGGCGGCGACATGGACGGCAACCCGAACGCGGGCGCTGCGACCGTGGCCGAGGCCGTCGAGCGCAGCGCGGCTCTCGTGCGCCAGCTCCTCCGCCGCGACGTGCGCGAGCTCGCCGCGGCGTGGGGGATGTCCACCACGCTCGTCGAGGCCGACGCCGCCGTCGCAGACGTCCCGCTTCCGCCCGACCGAAACCCCACCGAGCCGTACCGCCGCCGGCTCACGGCGATCTGGGAGCGGCTCGGTGCGGACGGATACGCGTCTGCGGCCGACCTCCGTCGGGAGCTCGACCTCGTCGGAGAGAGCCTGCGAGCCCACGGCGGATCCCGCATCGCCGACGGAGGGCTCGCGGATCTCCGCCGCCGCCTCGACCTCTTCGGCCTCACCGGCCCGTCGCTCGACCTGCGCGTCCACTCACGGTCGCTCGGGGAGGATCCCGACGGTGTGCGCGAGGTCCTCCGCGCGGCAGCCGACGTCCAGCACCGACGCGGGCGCGCGGCGATCGACACGCTGATCGTGTCGATGACGCGCTCCGCCGGGGACGTGCTCGCCGCCGAAGAGCTGGCGGCGAGCGCCGGGCTCGAGCTGACCGTCGTCCCGCTCCTCGAGACGATCGACGACCTGCACGGCGCCGAGGCGCTCGTCACCGAGCTGCTCGACCGGAGCCCGCGTTCGCGGCTCGAGGTGATGGTCGGCTACTCCGATTCGGGCAAGGACGGCGGCGTGATCACGGCGCAGTGGGAGATCTTCCGCGCCCAGGAGCGGCTGGCCCGTCTCGCCGGGGAGCGCGGCGTCGAGCTCACCGTCTTCCACGGCCGCGGAGGAAGCGCGGGGCGTGGAGGCGGCCCGACGCACGCGGCGATCCTCGCGCAGCCGCCACACGCGGTCGACGGCCGCTTGAAGCTGACCGAGCAGGGCGAGACGATCGCGTTCAAGTACGGGCTGCCGGGTCTTGCGAGGCGGAACCTCGAGGCGGCACTCGCCGCGACGCTGCTGACGGCGTTCCCGAACCGGGCTGTCGATGCGGCCCCGGAGTGTGCCCGTGACGCCATCGAACGGGTCTCGGCCGCGGCCCACGAGACGTACCGGTCGATCGTCTGGGACGACCCGGAGCTGCTGCGCTTCCTGCGTTCGTTCACGCCGCTCGACGAGCTGACGCTCCTCGAGATCGGCTCACGCCCGGCCTCGCGACCGGAGGCGAACGCGCCCGGCGGCCTCGAGGCGCTGCGCGCGATCCCGTGGGTGTTTGCCTGGACGCAGACCCGCTGCATCGTCCCGGCGTGGCTCGGGGCGGGGGCCGGTCTCGTAGCGGCGCCGGTCGGCGAGCTGCGCTCGCTCTATGGCGGCTGGCCGTTCTTCCGGGCGCTCGTCGAGAACCTCGAGATGTCGCTCGCCAAGTCGAGCATGGGCATCGCGGCGCGCTACCTCGAGCTCGTCGACGACGCCGAGCTCGCCTCGCGCGTCTTCGGCTCCTTGCGGGACGAGCACGATCGCGCCCGCGCCGCAGTGCTCGAGATCGTCGAGGCGCGCGAGCTGCTCGACCGGCACCCCGTGCTGCAGCAGTCGATCCGGCTGCGGAACCCCTACGTGGATCCGATGAACGCGATCCAGGTCGAGCTCCTCAAGCGGTGGCGGTCGGGAAACGAGGCAGCGCTACGGCCCCTGCTGCGCTCGATCGCCGGCATCGCCGCGGCGCTCCGCAACACCGGCTGAGGCTCAGGGCTCGAAGAGCTCGATCGTGGCATGCACGCCGGGTGCCTGCGCAAGCCGGCGGTCGCACGTGATCAAGGGCACTCCCAGGAGTTCGGCGAGTGTGACATAGACGGCGTCGTACACGGTCAGGTTTTCGCGCAGCTCCCATGCGCGGCGCAGCAGCTCGCCGTGTGGGTAGAGCGTGATCGGCATGGCCTCGAGATCGAGGAGCGCGTCGAGCGCACGCTCGCTGCCGATGAGACCGGCGGCTACCGAGCGGCGCAGCCCGTTCGCAACCTCGACGTCGACCAGATGGGGCGCGTGGAGGGACTCCGCCTGCCCGAGACGTCGGTCGAAGGCGCAATCCGGCTGTCTCGGCGCGAGGAACTTGACGACGGCCGAAGCGTCGACGACGATCAACGACTCTCCGGGTCGTCCCGCATCTCCCTGATGATGCGAACGATCTCGGCGGTGGGGACACCACCGTGCCGGGCGCGTGCGCGAGCCAGAACCTCGGCGACCGTCGGCTTGCCCGCCATCGTGATGAGCTCGCTGCGCAGGTACTCGGACATCGACATGCCCGCGGCCGCCGCGCGCGACCGCAGGACGGCGACCGTCTCGTCCGGGACATCACGGATCTGCACTGCCCTGGGCATCGCCATCGCGAAGCATACAACCAGATTGCATGTATTGCATTCAAGATGGCGCCATCCGCCATCGGACACGTCCATCCGGCTGACGCACTTCAGGGGGAGGCCGCTAGGCGGCGGCCAGCGAGGCGTTCTTGTCCGCGAGGTAGCGGAGGTACGGCTCGGGGTCGATCGGGCCTCCGACGAGGCGGTCGATCATCACGGACGGCTCGAACTTGCGCCCGTGCCGGTACAGGTGCTCGCGGAGCCATTCGTAGATCTCTCCGAACGACCCGTGCTCGACCTGCTCGTACGCGTCCGGGAGGTCGGCGACGAGCCGTTCCCAGATCTGCACCGAGAGGACGTTGCCGAGCTGATATGTGGGGAAGTAGCCGAACATGCCGCCGGACCAGTGGACGTCCTGGAGGCAGCCGACGCGGTCGTTCGGCGGCCGCACGCCGACGAGCTCCTCCATCCGCGTGTTCCACGTGTCCGGCAGGTCCGCGGTCGAGAGGCCGCCGAAGAGCAGCTCCTGCTCGAGCTGGAAGCGGAGGATGATGTGGAGCCCGTACGTCGTCTCGTCGGCGTCGACACGGATCAGCGAGGGTCGCGCGCGGTTGATCGCACGGTGGAAGCGCTCGAGCGGGACGTCCGCGAGCACGCCCGCGAAGCCGTCACGGAACTGCGGATAGAACCAGCGCCAGAAGGGCTGCGAGCGTCCGATCACGTTCTCCCAGAGCCGGCTCTGCGACTCGTGCAGCGCGGACGAGCAGCCCGTTGCGAGCGGGCTGCGGTCGAGTGCCGGGTCCCCGCCGTGCTCGTAGAGGCCGTGGCCCACCTCGTGCATGGTCGAGAAGATCGAGCTTCCGTGGAGGTCGTCCTCCGCGTACCGGGTCGTGATCCGCACGTCCTGCGTGGCGAACGAGGTGCAGAAGGGGTGGACGGTCGGATCGAGACGGAAGACGTCGTCGACTGCGCCGAAGGCCCGGGCGACGACGAGCGAGAGCTCGTGCTGCGCCTCCCTCGGGTAGGGCCCGGTGACGAACGGCTCCAGATCCTCACCGGAGGCAGCGTCGACGAGGTCGCGTAACGCAGGCTCCAACCGATCGAACACCCGGCGGACCTCGGCTGTGCGCATGCCCTGCTCGAAGTCGTCGAGCAGGACGTCGTACGGGTCGTCCGGTGCCGGGAAGCACTCGATGTAGCGGTGCTTGAGCTCGAGCGTGCGGTCGAGCCAGGGGCGGAACGAGGCGTAGTCGTCGTTCGCGCGTGCCTGGGCCCAGGCCTCGACGCCCTCGGACGAGAGCTTCGTCATTTCGGCCCGAAGGTCGGCGGGGACACGTCGCGCCTTCTCCCAGTCCCGACGCGTGACCGCGATCAGGCAGGCATCGTCGGAGTCGGGGTCGAGATCAGCTTCCTCGGGGCGCAGCCGCTCGAGCAGCTCGCCGATCTCGTCACGCACGAACAGCTCGTGCGCGAGGCGGTGCAGCGTCGCGAGGCCCTCGGCACGAGTCTGTGCGCCGCCGGGCGGCATCATCACGAGCTGGTCCCATTCGAGCACCCGCGATGCGATGCCCAGGTCCTCGATCTGCGCGAGCTCGCGGCGCAGCGTGGTCAGGGCGTCCGACACGGCGGCCCCATCGTAGACGGTCTCACGAGCCCCGTCGCCGAGTCTCACGCCGGCTCGGGCCCGAGGCGGACGCGGTCGACCCGATAGGCATGGTCGGCGAGCTCGAGGAGCTCCGCGTCTCCGTCTGAGTCGCCGTAGGCCCAGAGGGTTGCGTCCGCGAGCCCCGACGATCGGAGCCACTCGCGCACGCGGCGCGCCTTCTCCGCGCCACGGCAGTTCTCGCCCAGAAGGCGCCCCGTGAGCCGCTCGTCGGCGCCCCGCTCGAGGATCGTGCAGACGACGCCGTCCGCGCCGAGCAGCTCGCCGAGCGGCTCGAGGTAGACGTCGAGCGAGGCGGACGCGAGCAGCACCGTGTGGCCGAGCTCGCGGTGACGGAGGAGCCGTGCAACGGTGTCGTCTCGTAGCCGCGTCGAGGCGATCTCGGCCGCGAACGACCGCCCGACGCGCTCGAGCTCCGCTCCGTCCTTGCCGCGGAGCGCGCTGCACGCGAGCTCTTTCAGACGGTCGCGGTCGCGGTGCAGCAGGGCCGCTCCCAGCGTGACCGGATGACGGAGCAGCGTCGTCCAGAGCCGCAGCCCCGCGGTGCGCTGGAGAAACGGCGTGACGCAGTCGCGTGTCGTCAGCGTGCCGTCCACGTCGAAGGCGGCGACGACCGGTCGGTGGCCTGGCGCGCGGGGCACGAGCCGAACGAGGCTATACACTCGATCGCGTGTCCGACGGCCCCGAGATCTTCGACGACCTCTATCTCGGCCTGCAGGCCGGCGGCGCGCTGCGCAAACAGCGTCGCGGCGAGGAGCTGACGGAGCAGGAGCGCGAGGCGCTCGGGCGCTGGCAGCAGATGTCGATGTGGCGGAAGGGCGTCGCGATCGGTGCCTTCGCCGTCGGCACCTTCGGCCTCGGCTTCACCCTCGGCGGCCTCGTCTTCGGCCGCCGGGCCCGTAAAGCCTGACGCTCGACGTCGGGCGTCCGGTGCCCGACTCGAGGCCGGGCACCGGACGGTGTCTCATGCTCGGGCGGCTACGTCCAGGGGTTCGAGAAGACGTCCCAGCCCTCGTTGAACAACGCTCCCTCGTAGGAGCCTTCGCACCAGACGTGGTCGCCGGGCGGGCCGCAGGCGCCCATCTGCGAGCTGCCGCCCTGCGCGTAGGCGTTCGCGAGTGACGAGGCCAGTCGCTTCAGCAGGGCGCCCGTCTTCACCGGGAAGTCCGACTCGCCGCTGTTGTTGCGGGGCGCCCAGGCGAACCCGAGGCGTCCCTCGGGCCCCTCGGCCGGATGTGTTCCCGCGTCGTGCCTGATCGCGAGCACCTGCTCCGACAGGAAGTGCTGCATCAGGAGGTAGTCGACGTCGGTGAATCCGAACGACGACGTGTAGCTCCACGCCGCGTTCGCAACGGGAGCGTACGTACGCCGGAGGAACGATTCCGCGACGGCGGTGCGGTCGCCGCCGGCGCGCGCGAGGAGATCGGGGTGCATGACGTAGTCGATCACGTGCTGTGCGCGCGTCATGCGGGGTGTCTCGGGGACCGCCCACGCGCGCACGTCACCGTAGACCTCCTGGCCCCAGAAGCGGACGTACCCGTCCGCCTCGGCCCAGAAGGCATCGTCCGACAGCCAGCCGCGCATGTTCGCGAGGTAGGTCGAGAGGTTCTGCGTGCGTTGCCCGAACCCCGCGATGAACACGAGCCCCTGCGTCGGGGCGGAGCCGTCGCCCTCGTAGAGGCCCGCGAGGAAATCGAGCAGGTTCCTCCGAGCCTGGCCGGCGCCCTGGCGAACGCTTGCGGGAACCTCGTTCATTGCCCAGATGTCACCCAGGGCCACGTCGTAGCCTGCGGTCGTCATGCGTTGGCGGAAGAGCCGACCGGCCTCCCTCCAGGTCTTGTTGTTCGTGGTGACCCACGTCTGCCACCCTCCGAGGTGGGCCTCAGCCATAGCGTGGAACCGTGGCCCTAGGGCGCGAATCCGCCACGCCTGGTCTGCGCGAGGGGTCGTCTTGTTCCCCTCCGGAGCGGGCACCATGACGTAGTAGTCGGCACAGTGCGAAGCCTCTGCAGCGAGCGTCGACGCCAGCCGGTTCCAGTCGAGCGGCGAGTACAGGACCACCTCCGAGTGAAGACGGCAGTTCTTGCGGAGGGCCTCCGGCCCCTCGGCAGCGACGAGGGCCGTGTCGGCCCGCGCGGTCGCGGCCGCGGAGGTCTGGATCTCGGGTGAGATCGGGCCAATGGAGTCCACGGCCTCGACGCCGGAACACTCAACGCCGACGTTGCTCACGGCGTCGGGGTCGTCGCACGGCGGTGGATACCCGATCACGAGATCGGTGGCGGGCGGGTCGTCCGCCAGGATCGGTGTTGCTCCGACGAGTGCCGTCGCGAGCACGACAACGACGGCGCCGGTCGTGATCACGATGCGTCGCATCTCTCCTCCTTTGTCCTTCTTCGAGCGATGCGGTCACCGTCGCTGCCCGGTCCAATCGGCGTCTAACAGACGGCCGGTGGTGCCTGCACGCCCGCAGGCGTCGTCGGGCCGATGACGGCGGTCGAGACGACGCTACGCCTCGGCCGCCGGCTGCCATCGGGAAATTCGCGGTGGCGCCCGCGGAGAACTACCGATTTCCGACGAAGGCGGCCGCTTGGACGAACGTATGTTCTCCCGATAGACTGGACGCCGTATGTCCGCCGACCAGCTCGTCGTCCACGGAGCCCGCGAGCACAACCTCAAGAACGTCACCGTCGCGTTGCCGCGCAATGCGCTCGTCTGCGTGACCGGGCTGTCCGGGTCCGGCAAGTCGTCGCTCGCCTTCGACACGATCTACGCCGAAGGGCAGCGGCGCTACGTCGAGTCGCTCTCCGCGTACGCGCGCCAGTTCCTGCAAATGATGGAGAAGCCCGACGTCGACTCGATCGACGGGCTTTCGCCGGCGATCTCGATCGACCAGAAGACGACCTCGCGCAACCCGCGCTCGACGGTGGGCACGGTGACCGAGATCTACGACTACCTCCGGCTGCTCTATGCCCGGGTCGGGCGACCGCACTGCCCGATCTGCGGACGGCCGATCGCCGGGCAGAGCCTCGACCAGATCGTCGAGCAGGTGCTCGCGCTCCCGGAAGGGACCAAGTTCACGGTCAACGCGCCCGTCGTGCGCGACCGCAAGGGCGAGTACCGGGACGTCCTCGAGGAGCTGCGGCGCGACGGCTTCACCCGCGTCAAGGTCGACGGCGAGCAGCGCCTCCTCGAGGAGGAGATCACCCTCGACAAGAAGTTCAAGCACACGATCGAGGTGATCGTCGACCGGCTCGTGATGAAGCCCGACCTGCGGCAACGCCTCACGCAGAGCATCGAAACCGCGACCAGCCTGGCGGAGGGCCTGGTCGGAATCGACGTGGTCGACGGCGATTCCTATCTCTTCAGCGAGAACTTCGCGTGCCCCGAGCACGGCGTCTCGCTCCCCGAGCTCGAGCCGCGCATCTTCTCCTTCAACGCGCCGCACGGCGCCTGCCCGCGCTGCACGGGGCTCGGCTCGCAGCTCGAGATCGACCCCGACCTGCTCGTCCCCGACCCGAGCCTCTCGCTCGAGGAGGGGGCGCTCGTCCCGTGGTCGCTCGGCGGCCAGGGCTTCTACGAATCCGTCATCAAGGCGATCGCCGACCGCTACGAGATCGATCTCACGACGCCGTGGCGCGAGCTCGATCGCGAGGAGCAGGACCGCTTCCTCCACGGCACCGGCGGCGACCGCATCCTCGTCACGTACCGGAACCGGATGGGCCGGAAGCGGCAGTACACGATGGCGTTCGAGGGCCTCGTCGCAAACCTCCAGCGGCGGTACCGCGAGACCGACTCGTCCCAGCAGCGCGAGCGGATCGAGGAGTACATGTCGATGCGGCCGTGCCCCGTATGCCACGGGGCGAGGCTGAAGCCCGAGGTGCTCGCCGTCACGGTGGGCGAGAAGTCGATTCACGAGTTCTCGCAGCAGTCGGTGACCGCTGCGCTGCGGTTCGTCGACCAGCTCGAGCTGACGCCGACGGAGGAGCTGATCGGCCGGCGGATCCTGAAGGAGATCCGCGAGCGGCTGACATTCCTCGACGACGTGGGCGTCGGGTACCTGAACCTCGACCGCGCCGCGCGGACGCTCTCCGGCGGCGAGGCGCAGAGGCTCCGGCTCGCGACGCAGATCGGCTCGCAGCTGGTCGGCGTGCTCTACATCCTCGACGAGCCGTCGATCGGCCTCCACCAGCGCGACAACGGCCGCCTCATCGGAACCCTGGAGCGGTTGCGGAACCTCGGGAACACCGTCCTCGTCGTCGAGCACGACGAGCAGATGATGCGCACCGCCGACTGGCTCGTCGACATGGGGCCGGGGGCAGGCGAGCACGGCGGTGAGGTCGTCGCAGAAGGCACCGCGACGCACGTGATGCGAAACCCCCGTTCGGTGACGGCCGACTTCCTCTCCGGGAGGCGCCGGATCCAGGTGCCCGAGCGCCGCACCGAGGATCGCGGCTGGTTCCGCGTCGTCGGAGCGCGCGAGCACAACCTGAAGGACGTCGACGTCGAGCTCCCCGTAGGGAAGTTCGTCTCCGTCACCGGGGTCTCCGGTTCCGGGAAGTCGACGCTCGTCAACGAGATCGTCTACAAGGCGCTCGCGAACCGGCTCAACAAGACGCGGGTCAAGCCCGGCGCCCACGATGCCGTCGAGGGGATCGACTGCTTCGACAAGGTGATCGAGATCGACCAGACGCCGATCGGCCGCACGCCGCGCTCGAACCCGGCGACCTACACCGACCTCTTCACCCACGTCCGCGAGCTCTACTCGCTGACGCCCGAGGCGAAGGTGCGCGGCTACAAGCCGGGGCGGTTCTCGTTCAACGTCCGGGGTGGCCGCTGCGAGACCTGCAAGGGCGACGGTCAGATCAAGATCGAGATGCACTTCCTGCCCGAC
>NZ_DATMBZ010000043.1:0-32485 GCF_035558935.1 Gaiella sp.
CGTGCGACGGCGTCGGCAGACTGGATGCGTGAACATCGCGGACTGGATCGCGGTGCTCGTGATCGTCCTCGCGGCGATCAGCGGGTTCGCACGCGGGCTCGTGACCGGGCTCCTGTCGCTCCTCGGGCTCGTGCTCGGGGCGCTTCTCGGCGCGCGCGTCGCGCCGGGCGTCGTCGGCGACGGGAGCGCGTACGTCCCACTCGTCGCGCTCGGCGGAGCGGCGATCGGCGGGATGCTCGGGCAGTCCCTCGGCGGGCTCGCCGGCCGCTCGGCCCGGCGGACGCTCGCCGTCGTGCCGCCGCTGCGCATGGTCGACTCGGCCGGCGGCATCGTGCTCGGGGCTGCGACGGGTCTCGCCGTCTGCTGGACGGTCGGCGCCGTCCTCCTGTACCTCCCCGGACAGACGGAGCTGCGCCAGCTCGCGCAGGAGTCGAAGGTCGTCTCGGCCCTGACCGAGGCGCTGCCGCCGCAGCGAGTGATGGACGCGGTCGGCGGTATCGATCCCTTCGCGACGATCGTCGGCCCCGCGGCGGGCGTTGATGCTCCCGACCCGGCGATCGCGCGTGATCCGCAGGTCCGCGCCGCGCGCCAGTCGGTCGTACGGGTGCGCGGCTTCGCCTGCGGGCTCGGGATCGAGGGCTCTGGGTGGATCGTCCGGCCCGGCTACGTCGTGACGAACGCCCACGTCGTCGCCGGCGTCGAGTCACCGTTCGTCGACCGGGGCGAGGGCCGAACGAGCCGCGCGCGTGTCGTCTCGTTCGACGCGCGGAACGACGTCGCCGTGTTGCGTCTCCCCGGGCTCCGCGGGCGAGCGCTCACGTTCGCCGACCCGAAGCGCGGCGAGGCTGCGGCGCTGCTGGGCTTCCCGGGTAACGGGCCGTTTCGGGTCACCGCCGTGCGGATGGGCCGGACGGCGAAGGTCGGAGCGCGGGACGCCTACGGCCGGCTCGAGCTCGGCCGACCGGTCGTCGCCCTGAGAGGCAATGTCCGGAGCGGGAACTCCGGCGGGCCGATCGTCAACACGAACGGCGAGGTGCTGGGCACCGTCTTCGCGGCGCGCCGCGGGTCCGACGACGGCTTCGCCGTGCCGAACGAGCAGGTGCAGAAGGCGGTCGAGAATGTCGGGCCGGCGCTCTCGACGGCCTGCGTCGCGCGCTAGGCGCTCGGTATCCGACTCGAAGTCGGACACCGGCCGGCTCAGTCGCCAGGAACGATCCGTGCAACGGGCTCCGGGCGTGGCGAGCCCCGGTCGACCGGCGTCTCGGCCTCGTCGGAGCGCTCGCCCGCCTCGGCGAGTAGCCGCGTCAGCGCCAGGGCCAGGGCGCGCTGCCCGTCCGACGAGAAGCGGTAGCCCGCCGGGCCCACGTCGTCGGGACGGTCGACGAGCTCCGCGTACGACCGGTCACCCGGGGCGGGCGCTCGCCAGGCGCTCGCGAGCTCCTCGAGCTGTGCCGCGAGCGCGGTGAGGGTGCTGCGGTAGCGCACCCAGCGGTGGTTGTCCCACGAGAGGCCGGATGACGTGCCCGGGGTCTCGGCGAACCGCTCGACGAGCGCCCGGCCGGCCGCCTGCCCGCGCAGCGTCAGAGCCCGGATCACGTCTGGCGGCATCGTCAGGTTCATGCCGCCCTCGTCGGGCGCGGTGTGGACGTGGACGATCCGGTCCCGGTAGCCCGGCTGGTGCGTCAGTCCCGAGTCGACGTGGTTCTGCATCGTGCGAACGATTCCGCTCACGAACCCCGTGAGGCTGCCGAGACCGGGCTTCGGATCGATCCGGTGCCAGCTGTCGAGCAGCCCGCCGACGTTCGACGAGGGGAGGTAGACGTTCGCCGCCTCGTCGGGCCGCCGCGGGTGGTCGGGGTGGAAGCCGTCGAGGTCGATCGCGAACGTCGGCCGCGTGGGAAGCGGCGCGTCGAAGAAGTGGACCGGGAAGTTGCTCGCGATCCCGCCGTCGGAGAACCAGCAGACTTCGGCGACGAGCTCTTTCGCCGGCGGGCGGCCGTCCTCGACCGCCGCCACCGCGTCACGGACGTGCGTCCGCGTCATGTCGAGCGCGTGGAGCGGGACGGCGCTGATCAGGAGTGGGAAGCTGAGGCTCATCCGCGCGGCGACGACGACCGGAAGGTCGTCGGGAGCGGGGAAGGGGCGCAGCGGGTGCAGGGCGTCGAGCCGTCGCTTCGTCTTCTCGGCGTCCCGGCCGGCGCCGAGCGGAGGCGGGTGCTCTTCCATCCAGGCAACGATCCGCTCCGGGAACAGCTGCCGGAGCTCGTCGGGATCGAAGAGGAGCTCACGGCTTCCCCACGGCATCCGGTGCGGCCGGCGATGCGTGATGTTCGTCGTCATCATCTGGAGCTCGATGCCCTTCGCGCGAAGGTCGCCGAAGGTCAGCGGGCCGTCGCCGTCCTTCGCCGCGAGGTCGTCGACCAGCGCCGCGAGCCACGGCGTGAGGGCCGGGGTCGCGCTGCCCTCCGGTGACAGCCCCGAGCAGAGGCCGAACCGGTTGCGGCCGAGCGCGCGCGGCAGGCCGACGCCGAGCTGGAGGCCGAGGGCGATCGCGAGGCCGAGCAGTGCGAGCACGATGCCGGCGACGACGGCGCACACCGCGAGCGCACCCGAGCCGGTCCAGAGCGCGAGCACGACGAGCGCGACGCCCGGAGCGAGCCCGAGCGCCGCCGCCAGCGGGAAGCTCCGCAGCGCGGCGCTTCCGATGCGGAGCCACTTGCCGGCGCCGGTGCGGCCGAGGCCCGACATGAGAAGACGGTGGTACGACCGGGTGCCCGGAGAGGGCTGGAAGAGGCCGACGAGGTTTTCGCCGCCGCCGATCCACTCCGGGAGCGCCGCGAGCTTCTCGAAGCCGCCCTGTTCGCGCCCGTGCTCGGCGGCGGCCGCACCTGCCGCGGCGATCGCGCCGGCGGACGTGCCGCCCACGTTCGCGAACCGGTAGGTGCGTGCGAGCTCGCAGAGCGCGTGCGGATAGACGACACCGCTCGTGATGCCGCCCTTCATCACGACGTCGCAGGTGCGGGTCGGCTGCGAATAGTCATAGGTGCGCGGGTCGGCGGTCATCCCATCAGCTCCTCCAGGACCGGCTCGATCATCGACCTCGCCATCGCGCTGTACTCCTGACCGGGCTCGACGAAGCGGGTGAGCGCGTCGATCTCCTCCGCGAGCATCGCCGCGAGGTCCGGGTCGGGGCCATCGGACGCGAGCTTCCGCGCGAGCCCGCGCGCGATCGAGATGTGCGTGCGGATCTCGAGCTGGCGCTCCTTCCGCTGGCTGACGAGGCCGCGCCGCAGGAGGGCGTAGACCCGAATCGACTCCCGGCCCTTCTTCGTCTTCCAGCTCACGATCCCGTCGGGCTCGAACGCGAAGTGCTTGGTCGGGTCGTCGAGGCACGGATGGACGAGCAGTCGCGCCTCGCCCTTCTCCTCGTCCTCCTTCGCGGCGCGCTTCGCCTCCGAGCCGATCGGGAACTGGTTCGATTTCCCGAGCGTCAGCGAGGTCCCGTCGGGAAGCACCTGCTTGCGCGGACGGTTGCAGTCGGTGCACGACGGGAGCAGGTTGCCCCACCGTGCGGCGAGCCAGAAGTAGACGCCCCACACGAGGTCGTTGCCGACCAGGACGCCGCTCTTCGGACGGAAGTGCTCGACGTCCAGCGGCTGCGTCGCCTCGATCGAGCTCTCGCAGTACGCGCACTTGAAGTTGAAGGTCGTGTTCAGCACGTCCTTCACGGACGCGAGCTTGTATGCGCCGAACTCGAAGGCGGCCTCGCCGGCCTCGTTCGCCGCGCTGCCGAAATGGATCCGCGCGTCGGCGAGCTCCTCCGCTCCCTTCGTGACGAGGTCCGGCGGCGGCTTCGGGAGCTTGACCTTGATCACCCGACGCGCTTCCCCCTCTGTGCGTTCTCCCAGATCTCGCGGATCTGACGCTTCGTCGCCTCCTCGAGCTCGAGCCGGTCGCCGGGATCTCCGAGCGAGGCTGCTTTGGCGAGGTAGTCGTCGGCGGCCTCGTAGACGATGCGCTCGCGGCGCGTCGTCCCGAGGACGTCGAGCCCGTCGAGTCGCGTCGTCAGCTCTGCGAGGCGGCGCCTGTCGGCGGCCGTCGGGTGGGGCTTCGCCTTGAGGAGGTAGTACTCGGCGAAGAGCGCGTCGAGCTCCGGGTCAATCGTGCTGTTGAGCCCGAAGTGCTCCGACGTCAGGAGCTGATCGACGCGGAGCCCGGCGACCGAGGGAAGGTCGGTGACCGCGACGACCTCGCCGCCCGCGTCGCGCTTGACCACGACGACCTCGCCGTCGCCGAGGCCGCGCAGGCAGAGAGGATCGTGCGTCGACGTGAGGAACTGGACGCGCGGGAAGACCTGCCGCAGGCTCGGGACGATCCGCATTCTCCACCGTGGATGGAGGTGCGCGCCGAGCTCGTCGATCAGCACCGTGCCCTCGGCCGCCTCGACCGTCGGCCACTGCTGGAGCAGCGAGATCATCAGGTCGGTCGCGAGCGCGGCAACCGACTGGTAGCCGTCGCTCAGGTGCTCGAGCGGGACGCGCAGCCCGAACGCCTCGACGTCGACCCGGCCCGCGCGGCGGTTGCGGATCAGCCGGTCGTCACTCTCGAGGTCGAGCAGCCCCTTGAGCGCCCGTGCGATCGCCTCGAACGTCGGGTCGTCGAGCGAGAGCAGCCAGTCGGTCGAGTTGCCGATCGGCGAGAACGGGTCGAAGAGGTTGCGCACGCGGGCGAGCGACGACATCGGCGGCGCCTGCTCGCCGCGCCGCGGGAGGAGCCGCGTCGCGCCGTACGCGAGGAGGATCACCTTCGGGTCCTCGCCGCCCACGAACCGCTCGCTTCGGCGTGAGAAGCGCAGCTCGATCGGCTCCGGGCTCCCGGCGAGGTGGACGCGGACGAAGCCGCTGCGCGTCCCGTTGCGGACGTAGGTCCTCGCGTCGAGGCCGAGCGCGTCGCGCTCGTTCGCCCCCATCAGCGTCAGGGCGACCGCCTGGAGCAGCGAGCTCTTCCCGCACCCGTTCTCGCCGAGCAGCATCAGCCACGGCGCCGAGGCAGTGGACGACGCCAGGCTCGGCGGCCTCAGATCGAGCTCGCCGATCACCTTGAAGTTCCGCACCTCGATCCGCTCGATCCGGCGCGTCCGGCGGAAGTAGTCGACGCTGGCATTCGCCTCGCCCGCGAGCGAGTAGGAGTCCTGCGCCACCTGGGCGCGGTCGAAGGCGCCTTTCACCCGCTTGCGTTCCGCCTGCGTGACGACCGGCAGGTCGCCGGCGACCTCGGCCACCGAGGACGGGCCCTCCGGCGCGGCCTGCAGCGCCTGGTCCAGCTCGCCGCGGCGTCCCTGCGCCCACGCGTTCAAGAACTGTCGCCGCAGCGCGGAGAAGGGCACGCTGCGGTCGAAGAGACGGTCGAACGCGAGCGGGTCGAGCCCGGCCTTCGACGCCATCTGCGCGGACGTCTCCTCCCACTCGCGGCGCACCTGGGCGAGAGCGTCGCTGCGGGACGCGAGGAGCTGGGCGCGGTTCAGGCCGAGGATCTCGATCGTCGCACGCCCCTCCTCCGTGGGAGAGGCGACCGAGCCGTCCTCGGCGTAGACGAGGTGCTGCTCGGGATCGTCGTGGCGTGGCTCGAGCAGGAGGGGTCGCTCGTCGCGGAGCGTCTCACCGGTCGTTCCCGGTACCGCCCGCTCGCCGCGCACGGGGAAGCGGGCGCCCTTGAGGCTCTGGCACTCGGCGCAGCTCGGGTAGAGGTTCTCCCAGGCGTAGGCCAGCCACCAGTAGTGGTCGGGGCTGAGCGTCCCGTCGAGGGCCAGGGCCCCGCTCGCGGGCCGGAACCGGTCGACGAGCATCGCCTGCTCGGCGAGCGGCGTCTCGCAGTACGCGCACTTGCCGGCGCAGGTCGAGACGAGCGCCGACCGCACGCCCGGGTCGGCGAGCACGGCGTCGTCGAACGCGAACGTCTCCTGGCCCCGCTGCTTCACCGGCCGCTCGAAGAACACGCGGGCCCGTTCGGACGCCGACCGCGCGGCCTTCGAGTCGAGGGCGGCAGGGGCGCGCGTGTCGGGCTGTGCCGCGATCATGCCGAGGCACCCGCGTCGGGCCTGCCTGCCGCAGCGTCAGCGGGTCGCAGCACCTGTCTCCCTCCGAACGCTTCGGGCGAGCCTAGACCATCCGGCTCAGCGGAACAGGTCGAGCGCCCCGAGCGGCTGCTTGAACGGCGGGATCACGTAGATCCCCTGTGCGCGGGAGCGCGAGCCCTCGACGAGCTCGCGGGCCAGCTCGAGACCGACCGAGGGAGCGTCGGGGCCTGCGTCGCCGAGCGCCCCGAGCACCTCGTCGGGAACGCTGATCCCCGGGACCTCGTTGTGGAGCCGAAGCGCCATCGCGTGGCTTCTGAGGGGCCAGACGCCGACGAGCACCGGGATCGGCCACTCGCCGCCGAGGCGCTCGACGAATCGATCGAGCAACTCGATCTCGAAGAGCGCCTGCGTCATCGCGAACTCGGCCCCCGCGTCGAGCTTGCGGCGGAATCGCTCGAGCTCGAGCTCGAGGTCGGCCGCCGACGGGTTCACGGCGACGCCGATGAAGAACGACGTCGGCGCGTCGAGGCCCTTGCCGACGTAGTCCTCTCCACGGTTGAGGCCGGCGAGCAGCTGGACGACGCCGATCGAGTCGACCTCGTAGACGCCGCGCGAGCCGGGGTAGTCGCCGACGTGGGGCGGGTCGCCGGTCACGGCGAGCACGTTGCGGATGCCCTCGGCGTGCGCGCCGAGGAGCACGCCCTCGAGCCCCATCACGGTCGTGTCGCGCGGCGTCACGTGCGGGATCGCCTCGATGCCGGTCTCGCGCTGGAGCGTCGCCGAGGTCATGAGCGCGTTCATCCGCGCCCGTGCCATCGGGTTGTCGTTGACGTCGACGAAGCCGGCGTGACCCGACGCGTGGATTGCCCGCGCCACGTCGATCAGGCCCTCGAGCGACCCACCCTTCGGCGGGTCGAGCTCGACGGACACGACCCACTCGCCCTCCCGGAAGGCGCGTGCGAGGCCGCTCTCCGGCTCCTGACGCGCGACCGTCAGCGCGACCTCCGGCTCGTCTACCTCGATCGCGGCCCTCGGGGCCCGGCCGGCCTCGAACGCCGCACGGACGGCTGCGATCTGCGCGGGCGTCGTCCCGCAGCAGCCGCCCACGATCCGCGCGCCGAGCCCGACCGCCTGCACCGCGAACTCGGCGAAGTAGTCCGGCGTCGAGTGCGGATAGACGACGCGACCGCCGACGACGCTCGCGAGGCCGATGTTCGGGAGGGCGGCGAGCGGCAGCCCCGGCCCCCGCATGCCGCGCAGCGCGCGCAGGGCGACGGTCGGCCCGGCGCCGTGGTTCGTCCCGATCGCGGCCACGCCGAGCGCGGCGAGCCGCTCTGCCGCTGCCGTGGCGCCGACGCCGCCCGTGATCTCCGCCTCGTCGTCGAACGTCAGGAGCGCGACGATGGGGAGCGACGAGGCTCCGCGCACGGCCTCCACGGCGACGACGAGCTCCTCGAGGTCGAAGAAGGTCTCGACCATGAACAGGTCGACTCCTCGGCCCTCCAGCACACGGGCCTGCTCGGCGTAGAGCGGTCCGTGCTCCGCGGGGTCGAACACCTCGAGCTCGCCGAGCGGGCCGATCGACCCCGCGACGAAGACGTCGCGGCCCGTCACCTCGCGGGCCTCGCGCGCGAGCCGGACTCCCGCTGAGTTGATCTCCTCGAACGAGTCGTCGAGCATGAGGCGCGCGAGCTTGCGGCGGTTGGCTGCGAACGTGTTCGTCTCGATCAGCTCGGCGCCGGCCGCGATGTAGCTCGTATGGACGGCAACCACGCTCTCGGGCGAGCGCAGGTTCGCCTCCTCGGGGCAGCGCAGCCCGTGCACGGCGCCGGAGAGAAGCGCGCCCGTCCCTCCGTCGGCGACGAGCGGCGGGCCGCTCGCGAGGCGGTCGAGGAATCGGCTCACGACGCGGCCACTCTAGAGGCGAAAGATCGGGCGAAGCGGGGCTGCCGCCAGCGCCCCGCTCCGACACGACCGGGCTCGTTCGATCGAGCCAGTCCCCCCTCGCGCCCGAGCGGCGTCCGGTGAGCGAAGCAGTGATCGGCGGCCGTTCGGCGGCGGCGTATCACCCGACAGGGGCATCTCGTGTCGGCGCTCTCTCCGTCCGGCGATCGTCCCGGAACGGAGAGGGGGCGGCCATCGCCGCCCCGTTCTCCAACTCGTCGGCCTGGAAGTGATTGCCGTCAGTTCCCGACCTGGAGCTGAGCTCTCCATCGGCAGGAACCACCAAACCTTGAAGCGGGCTTCGTCAGTCGGCGTGGAGAAGGCGGCCTTCCATTCCCCCGGCGACGGTGACGAGCTCGCCCGTGACGTGACCGGACAGGCGTTCCGAGGCGAGCACCACGACCTGGGCCGCGACGTCCTCGGGCTGCGCGACCTTGCGCAGCGGCATCGTGCGCGTGATCCGCCGGACGTCGTCGGGCTCGAGCAGGCCCCGCGTCATGGGCGAGACGGTCCAGCCGGGGGCGACCGCGTTGACGCGCACGCGCGGCCCGAGCCGTGCCGCCTCGTTCTTCAGCGACAGCAGGAGACCGACCTGGATCGCGCTCTTCGCCGCGGCGTAGTCCGCGTGGCCGGCCTCGCCGAAGCGGCCGGCGGTCGAGCCGACGAGGACGAGCGCGCCGCTCTCGCGGCCCTCGAGCCCACGCAGGAAGGCCCGCGCCGTGAGGAACGTCGCGGTGAGGTTCTGCGCGATCGTTCGTTGGAAGCGGGCGAGGTCGAGGTCCCGAACGGCCACGTCCTCCTCGGGGTAGACGCCCGCGACCGCGGCGCAGACGTCGACCGCGCCGAGGGCGTCGCGCGCCTCGGCGAACAGCCGCTCGACGTCGGCCTCGACGGTGAGGTCGGCCTGCGCGACGGGTACGCCCCCGAGCTCGCGGGCGAGCGCCTGTGCGCGCTCCTCGCCGCGGTGGTAGTGGGCGACGACCCGCGCGCCCTCGGCGGCGAACGCGCGTGCGCAGGCCGCGCCGATCCCGCCGGAGGCGCCGGTGACGACCACGCCCTGTCCCGCGAGCCCCGCGTCCACGGCGGGAGACTACGGCGTCAGTACGTCTCGAGCGACGCGCGCCGGCGTCCCTCGGTCTCGAACAGGCGGAAGAGTCCGTAGGCGGCGGTCGCGTACGCGAGACCGATGAAGGCCTCCGTCCAGAGCAGCCCGGCCACGTCGCCGAGCGGCGAGCCGCTCGCGATCTCGCGGGCAGCCTCGATCCCGTGGGTGAGCGGCAGGCACTTTCCGATCGCTGCGAGCCAGCCGGGCAGGTCGTCGGGCGCGACGTTGACACCGCAGACGAGCAGCATCAGGAAGTAGACGAGGTTCGCGCCGAAGAAGACGTCGCGCGCGCGCAGCCCGATCGAGCCGATCAGCATCCCGAGCGAGACGCACGAGCACGTCGTCACGAGCACGGCGAGCGCGAGGGCGGGGACGCTCCCCGGGGCGGGGTGGAAGTCGAGCAGGAGCCACGACACGGCGAACCCGAAGGCGGACACGAAGAGGCCGTTGAGCACGAACGGCAGCGCGCGGCCGGTGAAGATCGCGAGCCGGTTGGCGGGCGTGGCGAGCAGCGGCTGCAGCGTCCCGTACTGGCGCTCGTTCGCGATGCCCATCGTCATGCCGTAGATCCCGGACATCGCCGCCACCTGGATCGAGTTGCCGACGATGAAGAACGCGTCGTCCTGCGAGCCCGCGTACCGCCCGAGATACGTGAAGAAGAGGATCTGGAAGAGCGGCGCCCCGAGCATCGTCGGGATGTAGATCCCGGGGTTGATCCAGTTGAAGAGGGCGCGGTACGAGATCCCGCCGCCGACGAAGAACACCCGGAGGCTCGTGTTCATGTCAGCGAGAGCGTCGCGCGGCTGCGCGCGAGGCGCTCGAAGTTCCGGAGGGCGATCGCGCCCAGCGCGACGTAGACCAGGCCGAGCCCGACGCAGAGCGCGATTTCCGGCCACGCGTTCCCGCCGAACGCCGCCTCGCGGATCGCCCGCATGCCCCAGGTCGGAGAGAGCACCCACCCGATCGGCTCGACCCAGCCGGGGAGCAGCGTCAGCGGCACGAGGAGGCCCGTGGCGAGCCAGACGGGGTACTCGAGCAGGTTCGAGAACGCGTTCGCGTTCCGGTAGAGGATGAAGGTCGACGCGAGCAGGAGGCCGAGCATCCCGAGACTCAGGATCGTCGCGGGCAGCGCGACGAAGAGCTCGCCCGGATGGACGAAGTCGAGGGGCGCACCGAAGAAGATGCGCCCCCAGGCGAGCGTCGCGACGACCGAGTAGATCCCGATCGTCGACGTCGCGACGGTGAGCGGGAGGAGGACGGCGACGAACGGCGGCGGCGCGCCGACCATCAGCTCGAGGGTCCCCTGCCAGCGCTGCCACTGGATCGCGCCGCCGGAGCCGAACAGGGTCGCCGACCAGATGCCCATCAGGCCCGCGCCGAGCGCGACGTAGAGGAGCGTGCCCGACCGACTGCCCGACTCGACCATGAAGAATGCGATCGAGGCGAAGATGATCGGCTGGAGCACCGAGACGAGGACGAAGAACAACGAGTTCGTCAGCGTCTTCAGGTGGAACAGCCAGCCCATCCAGAACAGGCGCGCGCTCACGGCTCCAACCTAGCCCCGAGGACACCGTGCCGGGGTGGGGCAGACCGAACCGGCGCGAAGGTGGGCGGGCGGCGTCTGGCGTCCGACTTCGAGTCGGGCGCCAGGCTCAGACGGGAAGGTCGAGCTCCGCTGCCGCTGCGCGGTCGAGGAGCGCGACGCTGCGTCCGTCCGCCGAGCGCACGAGAGAGGCCGGCGTGGCCGGTGACGGCGCCTCGCCGAAGGCGCGCCGGGCGGCGTCCGCCTTCTCGGCGCCCGAGACGAGGAACGCGACCGTGCGCGCCGCGGCGAGCGCCGGGATCGTCAGCGTCACGCGGTCGACGAACGGCTCGAGGCCCGCCTCGGTCGCGACCGCGAGCTCACGGGCTTCGAGCGAGGGCGCGTGCGGGAAGAGCGACGCCGTGTGCCCGTCCGGGCCGATGCCCAGGAGCGCGAGGTCGAGGGTCGTGCCGCGGAGCGACGCGGCATACGCGGCCGCCGCGTCCCCGGGTGCGAGCTGCGTCGGGACGGGATGCAAGGAGGGTGCACGCTCGAGCCGGGCGACCAACGACTCCCGGACGAGGCGCAGGTTCGAGCGCTCGTCGTCCGGTGCGACGCAGCGCTCGTCCCCGAGCCAGACGTCGACGCTGTGCCAATCCGGCTGCAGGCCGGCGGCGAGCTCGTAGGCGCGCCTGGGCGTCGATCCGCCGGCGAGCGCGACCGCGCCGCCGCGGGATGCGACCTCCGCGAGCAGCCGGGCCGCCTCGAGTGCCGCGCCCTCGGCGTCGTCGGTGATCACGAGCTCCACGGCCGCATTCTCCTCGACCGGGCGTCAGAATCGCCGCATGCAGGTCTTGGCGGCAACGGTCGTCGTCAACCCGTGGTATCGCCAGTTCTATCTCCAGCGGGGCGACGCGCCCTGGGCGTCGGACCAGCTCTCGCGCGCGGGGATCGAGCGCGCGCTCGAGTCGTGGGAGGGCTTCGTCTTCGTCGGGACGTCGATGTACGGCAATCCCGTGGAGGTCACGCTCGAGCTCCACGACGAGGAGCCGTCCCCACAGGAGGACGCCGACCGTGTGACCGAGGTCTCGCTCTCGGGATCCGGCCCGCTCGGCGTTCTCAGCTGGGGCGAGACCGAGGCCGAGCTCTCGTTCGACCTGCCCGAGGGGCCGCTCCGCCTCCGCGCCTCGCATTCGGGGCTCGCCGCGGCGGACGCGCATCCGGACAACGACGTGTCGGGGGAGGAGCTGTCGCCGGAGCGCATCCTCCTCCAGCTCTGGCCCGGGCCGCTCGAGGAGCCGGCGGCGATCCGCGCCTGGCCCCGCTGATCATCGGGAGCAGACGACGCGGTCTGGCGGACGCCCTCAGGCTCGATCGAGCGTCGCGTTGCTGAGGCTCCACCGCTCGGCGCTGCGGATGAAGACGTAGCCGAGCGTGCCGAAGCCGACGCCGATCAGGATCTCCACGCCGAGGAGGTCGGCGACGTCCGCGAGCGGCGCGCCGTCCGCGATCTCCCTGGCCGCCTCGATCCCGTGGGTGAAGGGCAGCACGTTCGACACCGACTGCATCCACCCGGGGAGCGCGGAGACGGGGACGTTCGCACCGGTGAAGATGAGGAGGAAGCCGAACATGATGTTCGCGAGCACGGCCTGCTCGCGCATCAGCAGCCCGAAGGCCGCTCCCAGCAGACCCAGACCCGTGCACGAGAAGGCGCAGATCGCGGTAGCGAGCGCCAGCGGCGCGACGGACGACGGCGGGACGTGTATGCCCACGATCAGGCCGCCGACGACGAGCGAGAACGCTGCGACGAAGAAGCCGTTCACGATCACGGGCAGCGCCCGGCCGAGGAAGAGGGGCAGCCGCGGCGCCGGCGTGACGAGGATGTACCCGAGCGTCTTCTGGAAGCGCTCGCCGCCGATCATGAACGTCATCGCGAAGATGCACGGAATCGCGGCGTACTGGACTGCGTTCCCGATCACGAAGAACTCGTCGGACTCGAGCCCGGCCGAGCGGCCGATGTAGACGAAGAGCAGGATCTGGAAGATCGGCGCGACGAGCATCGACGGGATGTAGATCTCCGGCCGCAGGAACGAGAAGAGGGCGCGGAAGCTGATCAGGCCGCCGACGAAGAAGATCCGCAGCGAGGTCATGCGAGCGCGACCGTGCCCGACCGGCGCGCGCCCGTGAGCACCGTCTCCAGCACCACGACGCCGATCGCGAGGTAGACCGCCCCGAGGCCGAGTGCCAGCCCGATCTCGGGCCACGGCCCGCCGCCCGATGCCGCCTCGCGGATCGCGTCGACGCCCCATGTCGGCGCGAGCACCCACGAGATCGGCCGTACCCAACCGGGCAGGAGCGTGAGCGGGACCAGGAAGCCCGCGATCAGCCAGACCGGGTACTCGAGCAGGTTCCCGAGCGCCCAGGCCGTCCGGTAGCGGACGAACGACACCGCAAGGAGGAAGCCCATCGCCCCGATCGAGGCCACCGTCGCGACGAGGGCGACCGCGAACGAGAACGGCTGCTCGAAGGGGAGGTCGACGCCGAAGACGAAGCGGCTGATCAGCAAGGTCGCGGTCATGCTGTAGAGCCCGAGCGCCGACATCGCAACGGTCACCGGGAGCAGGATCGCCGCGAAGTGCACCGGCGCCGTGACCAGGAGCTCCAGCGTGCCGTGCCATCGCTCGCGCTGCATCGCCGAGCCGGCCGACGTGCTCGTCGACGACCAGATGCCCATCACGGCCGCGCCGAAGGAGGCGAAGACGAGCGACTCGCCGCCCGCGCCGGCGCGGAACATGAGGAACGCGACCGTGGAGAAGAAGAGCGGCCACAGGACGCCGAGCAGGCCGTCGAACGACGAGCGGGTCATCATCTTCAGGTGGAGGCCGAACCCGACGGCGAGCGTCCGGGCGATCCGCGACCACGGAGGCCGTGTCGTCTCAGCCATCGACGGCGACGGGCTGCTCGGTGACGAGCGCCACGTAGGCGTCCTCGAGCGTCGGCTCGCGCGTCGTCACGCGCCCGAGGGCGACGCCGTCGAGGCGGGCGAGCACGTCGTGCGTCGGCTCGTGACCGGCAGCGGACTGGATGACGACGACCTGCGCCTGGTCCCGGTCCTCGACCGCGACTGAGGTCACGCCCGCGATCGAGCGAAGCTCCTCGACCTTCCCGTCCTCGATCCCGTAGACCTCGATCTCGACGACGACGCCGTCCGAGACGCGCTCCTTGAGCTCGCGTGGCGTTCCCTCGGCGACGATCCGGCCCTTCGCGACGACGGCGATGCGGTCGCACAGCGCGTCCGCCTCGAACATGTAGTGCGTCGTCAGGAGCACGGTCTTCCCGGCCTCGCGCAGGCCGGCGATCGTCCGCCGCAGCTCGCGGGCGCCGACGGGGTCGACGCCGATCGTCGGCTCGTCGAGGAAGATGACGGGTGGGTCGTGCAGCAGGCCTCGCGCGATGTGGAGGCGCTGGCGCATGCCGCGCGAGTAGCCCTCGACCCGCTCCTTCTCTCGTCCCTCGAGCCCGACGAGCTCGAGCAGCTCGCCGATCCGCGCGCGCTGCCGCTTCGGGTCGACGCCGTACAGCTCGGCGAAGTAGCGCAGGTTGTCGAGGGCCGACAGCCGCTCGTAGAGCCCGCGGTCGCCGCCGAACACGTAGCCGATCCGCTCTCTGACCCAATGGGCGTCCTCGACGACGTCGCGCCCGAGCACGCGCGCCTGACCGGATGTCGGGATCAGGAGCGTGATGAGCATCTTGATCGTCGTCGTCTTCCCCGCCCCGTTCGGCCCGAGGAGACCGAACAGCTCCCCTTCCTCGATCGCGAAGCTGACGCCGCGGACGGCCTCGACCTCGAGCGAGCGGCGGCGGAACGTGCCGGTGGTCGTCCGGTACGTCCGGTGGAGGTCGATCGCCTCGACGACGGCCGGCACTGGGCTCCACGCTAGCGACGTCGCGTGCGAGCCGAGGGGCGGAAATCCACACCCTCCTCGCGTACCGTTGACATGTCACCGGGTGGCCTGCGAGAGTCTCGGCTCTGCGGCGCAGGTCTCTGCGGCGCAACATCCGGCGGAGATGGTCGTCTCACATTGGGATACCCACAAGGAGGGCAGGGAATGAAGGTACGCGGATTGGCGGTGCTGGCGCTTGCTGCGCTCGGCGCCGCCGCGCTCGCAGCGACCGCGGGTGCGGGCTCGTCGGGGGTCACGAGCTCGCAGGCCGTGAGCTGCAAGAGCGCGCTCAAGCTCGCGCTCGTCACGCCGCTCACGGGCGGCGGCGGCTTCATCGGCCAGGAGCAGCTGTCGTGGGCGAAGTACGGGGTCAAGAACCTGTCCAAGAAGTACGGCCTCAAGGTTCAGCTCGTGCAGGTGGACACGCCGGTCGAGAAGGGCCCCGGCGAGGCGCTCGTCGTCTCCCAGAAGCTGATCTCGGACCAGAAGGTCGTGGCCGTGATCGGGCCGGCGACCTCGGGCGGCGTGGCCTCGGCGAGCCAGGCCCTCACCGCAGCCGGGATCGCGCAGATCTCGCCGTCGGCGACCCGAACGTCGCTCACGAAGGGCGCGAACAGGGAGGCGACCTCGTCGTTCTTCCGCGTCGTGCCTGGGGACTACGTCCAGGGGCCGACTGACGCGACCTACATGGTCGACAAGCTCAACGCGAAGAAGGTCGTCGTGATCGACTTCCAGGAGCCGTACTCGGTCGGGCTCGCGGACGCCGCCGAGGTGGTGCTCAAGAAGAAGGGCGTGAGCGTCAGCCGTCAGTCGACCTCCGTCAACACGACCGACTTCTCGTCACTCGTCACCCGCGTGCCGGGCGACGCAGACGTCGTCTTCTTCCCGTCGCAGCAGCCGTCGGACGCCCAGACGTTCGCGCAGCAGCTTCTCGAGCAGGGCAAGAAGGCGAAGGTGTTCGGCGGTGACGGGACGAACAGCCCCGACCAGTTCAAGGTCGCAGGCTCGTACGTCTCGAACTTCGCGCCGGACATCAGCGGGATCGCCTCGAGCAAGGCGCTGATCGACGGCTGGAAAAAGGACAACCCGAAGGCGACGCTCGGCTCGTTCGGGCCGCCCGCGTACCTCGCGGTCGAGGTCGCGCTCAACGCGATCAAGAAGGCGTGCGACGCGGGCAAGGGACAGATCAAGAACCGCAAGGACGTCGTCAAGCACGTCAAGAAGATCAACCTCAAGACGTCGATCCTCGGCGGCCCGTTCCGCTTCTCGACGAAGTCGAACGACCCGCTGAACGCGAAGTTCTACATCTTCCAGATCCAGTCGAACGGCACGTACAAGCTCGTCAGCTGAGCAGTCTGGTGACCGACGCGGCCCGGCTTCGAGCCGGGCCGCCCGGTCGCTTCGAGCGGTTATAGACTCGCGGCCCTCGTGGACACGTTCACCCAGCTGACCCTGAACGGGCTCACACTCGGCAGCGTCTACGCGCTGATCGCCCTCGGCTACTCGCTCGTCTACGGGATCCTCAAGCTCCTGAACTTCGCCCACGGCGACGTATTCATGGTCGGGTCGTTCATCGGCTTCGGCACGCTGCAGCTGCTCGGCGGCTCCACCGACCCCGTCGTCCCGATCTGGTTGCTCCTGACGTTGATCACGCTCACCGCGATGGCCGGTTGCGCGGTCCTCGGCGTCGCCATCGAGCGATTCGCGTATCGGCCGCTGCGCGACGCGCCGCGGATCGCCCCGCTGATCAGCGCGCTCGGCGTCTCCTTCTTCCTCGCCTACTCGATGCAGCTGCTGTTCGGGGCCGAGCAGCGTGACTACGACGCGTTCTCGCTCGGGAACGGCGTGCTGTTCCTCGAGGGGTTCAACATCGGCAACGTCCGCGTGCCGCTGCTCCGTATCGTGATCATCGTCTCGGCCTTCGTCCTGATGGCGGTGCTCTGGGTGCTCGTGACGCGCACGCGGACGGGCAAGGCGATGCAGGCGACGTCGATCGACCGCGAGGCCGCCGCGATGATGGGAATCGACATCGACCGCGTGATCGTGTTCGCGTTCGTCCTCGGCTCCGCTCTCGCGGGCGCGGCGGGGGTGCTCTTCGCGCTGCGCGCGCCGACGTTCGCCTCGATCGGCTTCCTGGCCGGCCTCAAGGGCTTCACGGCCGCGGTGATCGGCGGGATCGGCTCGATCCCCGGGGCGATGGCCGGTGGGCTGATCCTCGGCTTCGCCGAGGCCTATACCCAGGGCTACATCTCGACGAAGTGGTCGGACCTGCTCGTCTTCGTGATCCTCATCCTCTTCATGCTCTTCCGACCCCAGGGCCTGTTCGGCAAGGCCGACATCAGGAAGGTGTAGACCGGGGCATGTCAGGCCCGAGCGACTGGGACGACTCCCTCACGACGCCGCTCGAGGGCGCCGCGGAGGCGAGCGCTGCCGAGGGCCCGACGAGCCCGGCGGTCGGACGCGACGAGTGGGTTGCACGGCACGGCGAGCGGCGTGCGATTCGCGGCGGGCTCCTCGGGACGCTCGAGCAGCGCCTGGCGGTCGTCCCGTGGTGGGCGTGGCTGACGCTGTTCGCCGGCATCGTCTGCCTGCTCCCCGTCGGGTTCGAGAGCGGCTACGTCCGGCGCGTGGCCTTCGACACGGTCGTCTTCATGCTCCTGGCGCTCGCTCTCAACATCGTCGTCGGGTGGGGCGGCCTCCTCGACCTCGGCTTCGTCGCGTTCTTCGGCATCGGGGCGTACACCTATGCGCTGCTCAGTTCCGACCAGTACGACATCCACCTGCCGACGCTCGTCGTGATCCCGATCGTCGCGGTCGTCGGCGGCATCGTCGGCTGGCTCGTCGGCCTGCCGTCGCGGCGGCTCACCGGGGACTACCTGGCGATCGTGACGTTGTTCTTCTTCCAGGTCTTCCTGACGTTCACGAACAACGGCGACAACGTGTTCGGCGAGAGCATCACGAACGGTCCGAACGGGATCCTGAACATCGACGAGTTCAAGATCTTCGGCTGGGACATCTCCCGCTCGACCTCGGAGGGCCTCTTCGGCGTCGAGTACCTCTACGTCGCGCTCGGGCTCTTCGTCCTCGTCTACGTCGGGCTCCACCTGCTCAACGACTCGCGCACGGGGCGCGCCTGGCGGTCCCTCCGCGAGGACCCGCTCGCCGCAGAGCTGATGGGCATGCCGGTCAACCGGCTCAAGTTGATGGCCTTCGCGTTCGGCGCGTCGGTCGCCGCGACGACCGGCACCGTCGCAACAGCGCTGAACGGGAGCGTCTTCCCGCAGAACTTCGAGTTCCCGCTCCTGATCACGATCTACACCATGGTCATCCTCGGCGGCGCCGGAAGCCAGGCAGGGGTCGTGCTCGGCGCCGTGATCGTCAGCGTGCTGCTCGAGGTGCTCCGCGACCCGGGCGACGCGCGCGGTGTCTTCTACGTCGCGATCCTGCTCGCGCTCGTCGCCGTGTTCCGCGCGTCGTGGCAGCTCGTCGCGGTCCTCGGCGGCACCGTCGTCTTCGGGATCGCCGCGCATCTCGTGGCGGGCGGGATCGACGACAGGTGGACGTCGGGGTCGGTCGAGGCGAGCGGGCGGCTCGGGGAGTGGGCGTCCGACTGGGTGATCGTGCCCGCGAGCCTGGCGGGGTGGGTGCCGGCCGTGTCGTACATCGGGCTCGTTGCGCTCGCGCTCGTGCTCACGCTCGTCCACGGCTGGCTCAGGACCGCCCTCCTCGTGCCGACGCTGTACCTGGCCGCCTTCGTCTGGGAGAACGTCATGGTCGCGCACCCGGAGTCGACGCGGTACATCGTGCTCGGCGCGGTGCTCGTGGCGATGATGGTCGCGCGGCCGCAGGGGCTCCTCGGCGAGAAGCGCGTGGAGATCGTGTAGTGGCCGGTGCCGAGAGGCTCCTCGAGCTCCAGGGCGTGACGATGGCGTTCGGCGGCCTCGTCGTCGTGTCGCACCTCGATCTCCACGTCGACGAGGGCGAGATCGTGAGCGTGATCGGGCCCAACGGCGCGGGGAAGACGACGCTCTTCAACCTCGTCACGGGCGTCTACGAGCCGGTCGACGGCGACATCCGCTTTGCCGGCGAGAGCATCGTCGGGCTCGACCCGCACCGCATCACGCGGAAGGGGATCGCACGGACGTTCCAGACCCTCCGCCTCTTCCTGAACATGAGCGTGCGCGAGAACGTGATGGCGGCCGCCTACGGCCACACGAAGGCTGGTCCGTTCCGCTCGATGCTGCGGACTCCGGGCCAGCGCCGAGAGGAGCGCGAGATCCGCGCCCTCGCCGAGGAGCGGCTCGCCTTCTTCGGCGAGCGGCTGATGGGCTACCGCTGGGACCAGCCGGCCTACTCGCTCTCGTATGCGAACCGGCGCCGGCTCGAGATCGCCCGGGCCACCGCGACGCGCCCCCGCCTGCTGCTCCTGGACGAGCCTGCGGCCGGGATGAACCCTCGCGAGACGCAGGAGATCACCGAGCTGATCGGCGAGCTTCGGACCAAGGGCGGCTACACGATCCTCGTGATCGAGCACGACATGCACGTCGTCGAGGGCATCTCCGACCGCGTCGTCGCGCTCGACCACGGGCTCAAGATCGCCGAGGGGTCGTTCGAGACCGTCGCCACCGACCCGCGGGTGGTCGAGGCGTATCTCGGCACCGGAGGGGCGGCGCGGAAGTGAGCGCGTCGACTCCCGAGGTTGCCCCGCTGCTCCAGCTGGAGGCGATCAACACGTACTACGGGCAGATCCACATCCTCCAGGACTCGCACCTCGTCGTCGGCGAGGGCGAGCTCGTCTGCCTGCTGGGCGGCAACGCCTCCGGGAAATCGACGACGCTCAAGACGATCCTCGGCCTGGTCCGTCCGCGGAGCGGCCGCGTGCTGCTCGGCGGCGAGGACGTCACGCGCATGCCCACCGCCCACCGCATCCGGCGCGGGCTCGCGATCGTGCCGGAGAACCGCCGGCTCTTCGGGCCGATGACGGTGCTGCAGAACCTCGAGATGGGCGCGTACCTCCGTCCACGTTCCGACTTGAAGAACGAGTTCGAGCGCGTCTACAGCCTCTTTCCGCTCCTCTACGAGCGCCGCTCCCAGCTCGCGGGGACGCTGTCGGGCGGCGAGCAGCAGATGGTGGCGATGGGCCGCGCGCTGATGTCGAGGCCGAAGCTGCTCCTGATGGACGAGCCGTCGATGGGGCTCGCGCCCGTGCTCGTCGAGCGGAGCTTCGAGATCATCCAGCAGGTCAACCAGGCAGGTGTGGGGATGCTCGTCGTCGAGCAGAATGCGAACGTGTCGCTCTCGATCGCCGACCGCGGCTACGTGCTCTCGACGGGGCGCGTCGTCCTCGAGGGCAGGGCCGCCGACCTGCTCGAGAACGAGGACCTCCGGAAGGCCTACCTTGGCCGGTAGGGGCCTGTCCCCGAAGCGGACTGACCCCCGAGAGCCACACGGGGGACAGACACCTTCGATGCCGGTCCCCGGGACCGACCTCCGGGTCGGAGCGGCGATCCGGGGCGAGTTCCCGATCTTCGAGACGGCGACGTACCTCAACTCGTGCTCGCAGGGGGCGCTCTCTCGACGGGTACGCGACGCCGTCGAGGGATGGCTCGCCGGCTGGGACGAGAACGGCGCGGAGTGGGACTTCTGGGTCGAGCGGAACGAGGCCTTCCGCTCGACGATCGCCGCGCTACTGCACGCCGGAGCGGATGACGTCGCCGTGACGACGTCCGTCTCGCAGGGCGTGAGTGCGCTCGTCTCGGCGCTGCCGCTCGACCGCGGGCGGAACCGGATCGTGATCTCGGAGTACGAGTTCCCGACCGTGGGGCAGATCGCCCATGCGCAGGAGCTCCGCGGCGCGCAGGTCGTCCACGTGCAGCCGGAGGACGACGGCTCGATCCCGGCCGAGCGCTTCGCCGAGGCAATCGACGAGCGGACAGCCCTCGTCTGCTGCACGACTCTCTCCTACCGCTCGGGCCACCGCCACGACCTCGCGGCGATCGCCGAGGCGGCGCACGCGGCGGGTGCGATCGTGCTGGCCGACAGCTACCAGGCATGCGGCGCCGTCGAGCTGGACGTTCGGTCGCTCGGTGCCGACGTCGTGACCGGAGGCACCGTGAAGTACCTCCTCGGCACGGCCGGGCTCGGCTTCATGTGGGTGCGCCCGGAGGTGCGGAAGGCGCTCGTCCCGACGCAGACGGGCTGGTTCGCCGACGAGGACATCTTCGCGATGTCGATCGCCGACTACTCGCCGCACGAGAGCGCCCGCCGGTTCGACTCGGGCACGCCGCCCGTGCCGGCCCTCTACGCGGGCGTGGCGGGGGTCGGGCTCGTCGCAGAGGCCGGAGTACCGGTGGTCGAGTCGCACGTCGGCGGGCTGGTCGGCCGGTTGCTGGACGGCCTCGACGCGTTGGGTGCAACAGTCGTCACACCCCGCGAGCTCGCACGTCGCGGACCGCTCGTCTGCGTGCGCTCGACCGATGTCGACGCGCTCGTCGCATCCCTCGCCGCGGAGCGGATCATCGTCTCCTCGCGGGAAGACAAGCTGCGCGTCGCGCTCCACCTCTACAACCTCGACGAGGACGTCGACACGCTCCTGGATGCGCTCGCGCGGCATCGCCGGCTCCTGCTCTGATCCCCCAATTGTGGGGAGGCGCAGGGCTGCGGCAGACAGGTAGCGTGCGCCGCGCTGTCCCGGCAAGCGACCGAAAGGCCGACCATGCGCAAGAGCACTCTGTTCCGCCTGGGCGCCCTCGTCGCCGTGATCACGACGGCGGCTCTCGCAGGAGAGGCGGCGACCAGCGTGGGGCTCGCAGCCGCGCGGCAGGCGTCTCCCGCGGTGGCCGCGTGTGCGGGCACCTTTGGAGACGTCGCGCGGGTGAAGGACGGCGCGACGGCGAACGAGCCCGAGCCGTACCCGAAGAACCAGGCGAACGCATACGGGGTCCTCGACGACCGGCCGACGCTGCCTTCCGGGAGCGTGCACGTCCCGGTCGTGTTCCACATGATCTCGGATCACGAGAACACCCCGGCCGAGAAGGCGCGCTGGGAGACGATGATCGCCGCCCAGATGGACGTGATCAACGACTCGTTCTCCGGCGCGACCGCCGCGGACGCCGCAGACACGCCGTTCCGCTTCGACCTCGTCCAGACGACGTGGACCATGAACCCGGACTGGTACACGGTCGTCCCCGGCAAGAACGAGCGGGACATGAAGCGGGCGCTCTACAGCGGCGATGCGAGGACGCTCCACGTCTATGCCGCGAACATCGGCGGTGGGCTCCTCGGGTGGGCGTATTTCCCGAAGGGCTACAACAACGGGCGCGACTACATCGACGGCATCGTCATCCTCGACGAGTCGATGCCGGGCGGGAATCTCGCGAAGTACTCCGAGGGCGACACGCTGACACACGAGCTCGGGCACTGGCTGATGCTCGACCACACGTTCGCCCGTGGCTGCTCGGCATCCGGCGACTGGGTCGTCGACACGCCGCCGGAGGCGATGCCGCAGTTCAACTGCCCCGTCGGCGCCGACACGTGCGCGGCGCCCGGCGAGGACCCGATTCACAACTTCATGGACTACTCGCAGGACTCGTGCATGAACATGTTCACGCAGGGCCAGGCAGACCGGATGAGCGACGCCTGGCTGCAGTTCCGCGCGGGCGGCGGCAAGAGCTGACGCCCCGCCGTGGCGGTGGGGCCTCGCCCTCGGGTGAGGCCCCACCCAGACCGCGTCGGACGTCGCGCGCTGACATACTCGGCGCGTGAGCCAGGCCGACTCCGCCGCCGAGTTGGAACGCGTGATCGAGCGCTACAACGAAGCCTGGAACGCGCAGGACATCGACGCGATCGTCGCGTTCCATGCGCCCGGGATGGTGTTCGAGAACCACACGGCGGGCGAGCGCGCCGAAGGCGCGGACGTCCGCGGCCATATTGGCGCAATCTTCGCCAACTGGCCGGACCTGCGGTTCCGTGGACGTCGTCTGTACGCGCGGGACGGGCTCGTCGTGAGCGAGTGGACGGCGACGGCGACCCACGCGGACGGCCGGCGTCTCGAATGGGACGGGATCGACGTGTTCCCCTTCGAGAACGGCTTGATCCTGCGCAAGGACGTCTACTCGGCCGGCCACCGGCCGCGCGTGCTCGACGCCTGAGGCGCCGCCGGCTTGCCCGCGCGCCCCCGTGTCCATCTGACGGCGCCTGTCCCGCGCGAGGTCGCCGCCGCGCTCGAGGGGGATTTCGACCTCGTCGACTCGCCCGAGGGGGCCGACGGGATCCTCGTCGCGCTGACCGCGCGCGTCGACGAGCGCTACCTCGAGCGCGCGGGGCCACAGCTACGGGTAGTCGCGAACTACGCGGTCGGGGTGAACAACATCGACCTGGACGCAACCGCCGCGCGGGGTGTGGTGGTGACGAACACTCCCGACGTCCTGACGCGGGCGACCGCCGAGCTCGCCGTGGGCCTCATGCTCGCGCTGCTCCGACGAATCGCCGAGGGCGACCGCTTCATCCGCCGCGACTCCGAGTGGGAGTTCTCGCTCGAGTTCATGCTCGGATCGAGCCTCGACGGTACGGAGCTGCTGATCGTCGGGCCAGGCCGCATCGGGCGGGAGACGGCGCGTCTCGCGGAGGCATTCGGCGCCCGCAGCGCGTTCGCGGGGCGCGGTGCGGATCTCCAGGGGCTGCTTCCCGCGGCGGACGTCGTCAGCCTGCACGTCCCGCTCACCGATGCGACCCGGCATCTGATCGACGCCGAGGCGCTCTCGGCGATGCGACAGTCGGCTGTGCTCGTGAACGTGGCCCGCGGGCCGGTCGTCGACGAGCGGGCGCTCGTCGACGCTCTTCGCGACGGCGTGATCGCGGGCGCTGCGCTCGACGTCTACGAGCGCGAGCCCGAAGTGGAGGAAGGCCTGCTCTCGCTCGAGAACGTCGTCCTCACCCCGCATCTCGGCAGCGCGACGCGCGACACCCGAGTCGCGATGGGGATGCTCTGCGTCGACGCGCTGCGGGCCGTGCTGCTGGAGGGACGCAGGCCGGCGAACGCCGTCGGGTAGCTTGCCCGGCCGTGGCGGAGTACGGCAGCGCATCGATGTGGGGCGAGCTCCGCCGGGTGCTCGTGCGGCGGCCGCTGCCCGAGGACGCGGCCGCCTGGGAGGCGTATGGGTGGCGAGACGCGCCCCGCGTCGACGCAGCGCGCGCGGAGCACGAGGCGTTCTGCGCGCTGCTCGAGGAGGCGGGCACGGAGATCGTCGTCTCGGAGCACGATCCCGGCAACCCCGACGCGATCTACACGTACGACCCGACCCTCGTGGGGCCCGAGGGCGCTGTGCTCCTGCATCCGGGCAAGGACGGGCGGCGCCGCGAGCCCGAGGCGACGGCTCCCGTGCTCGAGGCGGCGGGGATTCCGGTCGTCGGCCGCGTCGCGCTGCCGGTCACCGTGGAGGGCGGCGACACGGTCTGGCTCGACGAGTCGACTCTTCTCGTCGGGATCGGATACCGCACGAGCCCGGGCGCGCCCGAGTCGCTCCGTGCGTTGTTCTCTGGTGTCGAGGTGATCGCCTTCGACCTGCCGCACTGGAACGGCGCCGCCGAGGTGATGCACCTCATGAGCCTCGTCTCGCCGCTCGACCGCGACCTCGCTCTCGTCTACCCGCGCATCGCGCCGACCCGCCTGATGTGGCTCCTCGCAGAAAGGGGGATCTCCGTGGTGGAGGTACCGGACGAGGAGTTCGAGTCGATGGGGCCGAACGTGCTCGCCCTTGGCCCGCGGCGTGCCCTCGCGCTCGAGGGCAACGACGAGACGCGCCGCCGCATGGAGCGCGCGGGCGTCGACGTCGTCACCTACCGCGGCGACGAGATCTCGAGGAAGGGCGACGGCGGCCCGACCTGCCTCACGCGGCCGCTGTTGCGGGTCTGACCTCAGAGCTCGTCGAACGTCAGCTGGCGGACGGCGGTCAGGCCTGAGACGCCGACCCCGACGAGACGGAGCGCGCCCGGCCGGTCGCGGAGGCCGCGGTCGAGCAGCGCGCAGGCGAGCTCGCCGATCCGCTCCGGCTCGTCGATCGGCGTCGGAAGCGTCGTGGAGCGCGACCGGATCGAGAAGTCCGCGTATCTGAGCTTCGTCGTCACGGTGCGCGCGGAGAGGCCGTCGCGCCGGAGGTGCGCTGCGACGCTCTCCGCCATGCGTCGCAGTTCGGCATGGAGCGCGGGCCGATCGCTCAGGTCGCGCTCGAACGTCTCTTCGGTCGAGATGGAGATGCGCTCGGCGTCGAGCTCGAGGTCGCGCGGGTCGACGCCGCGCGCGCGGTCGCGGAGGAGCCGGCCGACCTGGCCCGGCAGCACTGCGCGGAGCTCTGAGTCGGACAGGTCGGCGAGGCCGCCGATGGTGACGACGCCGGCCGCCGCGAGTCGCTCCTCGGCCCGCGGTCCGACTCCGGGCAGAATCCGCGTCGGGAACGGGGCAAGGAAGCGGGCCTCGCGCCCGGGCGGGACGACGGTGATGCCGCCCGGCTTGCGCCGGTCGGATGCGACCTTGCACACGACCTTCGACGTCGACACGCCGAGCGAGCACGTGAGCAGGGTCGACCCGCGCACGGCGACCTGCACCGCCTCGGCGAGACGTCTCGCGTGCGCAAACGAGTCGATCACCGAGCCGAGGTCGAGGTAGCCCTCGTCGAGGCCGGTCCTTTCCACGCGGGGAACGACCTCGGAGACGGCCGCCCACACCGCCTGGGAGTACTGCCGGTAGAGCGTGTGCCTCGGCCGGACGAACACGACCTCCGGGCAGCGCCGCAATGCCTCCGCCGAGCTCATCGCCGACCGGATCCCGAAGTGGCGGGCGACGTAGTTCGCCGTGGCGACGACGCCGCGCCCGTGCGGGTCGCCGCCGACCACGAGCGGCCGGGTCCGGAGAGACGGGTCCTCGAGCTCCTCGACGGCGGCGAAGAACGCGTCGAGGTCGAGGTGGGCGAGGATCGGCACGGCGGCGTCAAGGCTACGGTTCGCCGGTGATCGCGGCCTCGCCTCCTGCCCAACCTCCGGCGCCGCCCGTGATCGAGAGGCCGGCGCCGTACCAGGTCTCCTACGGGATCGTGGAGGGACGGGCGGCGTCGGGGATGCGACGGGTGATCGTGCGCGTCGACGGCGCGGTCGTCCGCGACCTTCCCATCGCAGGGCGCCGGTTCGTCGTCGACGTTCCCCTGCCGTCGCGCGAGGTGGAGCTGGGAGTCGAGACGGTCGGCGAGAACGGGCTGCGCTCGGGGGCGACCGTCGCGCACGTCTTCGGGCTGCCGCGCGCGGCGCGCCCGCACCTCCTCACGCCCCGTCTCGACACGAAGCTGCAGGCGGAGGTGCAGCGGCTCGCGGCCGGGTTCCCGGGGACGTCGGCGGTCTACGTCGAGAGCCTCACCACGGGCGCCGCATCGGCGAAGAACGCCCGCGCGACGTTCCCCGCCGCATCGACGCTCAAGCTCGCGATCGCCCTCACCGCGCTCTCGCACACGCAGGGGCCTCCGCCGCCCGGAAGCTCGCTCGACGGGCTGCTCCGGCGGCTCCTCGACGCGTCGGACAACGAGGCCGCGAACACACTCCTCACGTCGCTGGGCGGCTCGACGTCGAGCGGCGGTCACGTCGTCGACGACCTGATGCGGTCGATCGGCCTCGAGCGGACGGTGATGTACGGCGGCTACATCCTCGGCACGGAGCTCGGCGGCTCGCGCGAGGTCGCCGGGCGCGGCGTTCCGCTGAACGTCGTCGACCAACCGTACTGGGGCGTCGGGAAGGCGACGACCGCCCTCGATCTCGCGATGCTCCATCGCTCGATCTGGCTCGCGAGCGGCGGTCTCGGGCCACTCGGAGGGAGCCGCAGCGGAGTCACGCCGGCCGAGGCGCGCTACCTGCTCTACGTCTTGGCGCGGACGGGCGACGCCCGCAAGCTCGGTCGGTTCGTGCGGCGGCAGGGTGCGACCGTGCTGCACAAGGCGGGCTGGATCGACGCGGCGCGACACGACGCGGGCCTCGTCGTCTGGCAAGGCGGCATCTTCGTCGCGGCGGTGATGACCTACCGCCCGGATGGCGCGGGTGTCCGCTCGGACGTTCTCGCCGGGCGGGTCGCGCAGGCAGCGCTGCGATGCTTCCGCGGCTGACAGCCTCAGAGGCCGATCTCTGTCAAGCGCCGAACGTGCCGATTGCGCGCCGATCGCTCCACCGCTCACGAGCGAGGCTCGATGCGGCATGCGAACGAATCCGACCTCCCGGGCGAGCGGGACGCGACGTGGCTCAGATGTCGACCGCGGTGCTGCAGCGGTGGCCCCAGCGCCTGTGGATGAATCGGCGCGAAGCTGACACGGTTTGCTCTTGACAGAGATCGGTCTCTGAGGCGGATCTTCGCGGACCGCACACGGAGGAGGCGCGAGGGCGCCGCTCGGCGCCCTCGCAGCGGGTCGGCGTGCGCCCTCGGAGTGCGCGTGCCGCCCCGTCCTGGCCGATCCCTGGGAGGCGGTTTGGGATCGCGGACGTGCCTCGGGCCTATTCGACCGGTCCGCTGCGAAGGCTTTGTGAGCGTTCGGTACGAGGGACGTCAAGGTTGCGGCGCCAGGAACGTACTAGGTACACTCTTTGTATCTACTACCGCGAGGAGTGTGATTTTTCGCGTGACCAAGCTACTGCTCGTCCCGCTCGACGACATTGTCGTCTTCCCGAACATGAACGTGACGCTGACGGTCGACGTCGGCGACGAAGATCGCGTCCTGCTCGTGCCGAAGCACGACGGTGAATACGCCGCAGTGGGCACCGTCGCACGCGTGACCGACCGCGTCCGCCTGCCCGGCGGCGCCGTCGCCGTCGCGATCGAGGGCCTGCACCGTGGCATCGCGGGCGCGGCCGAGACCGACCCGCAGGGCCGCCTGCTCGTCGAGATCGAGGAGCGGAAGGACGGCGTCCCCACCGACGAGAAGACGCGCCACCTGGAGACCGAGTACCGCGCCGTGGTCGAGGAGATCCTCGAGCTGCGCGGCGACGACGGTCGCATCCAGTCGTTCGTGCGCTCGATCGCCGAGCCGGGCGCGCTCGCGGACACCTCCGGCTACTCGCCAGACCTCACCTTCGAGCAGAAGGTCCAGCTGCTCGAGGCCGTTGACGTGACCGAGCGCCTCGAGCTCGCGCTCGGCTTCCAGCGCGAGCGCCTGTCGCTGATGCAGATCCGTCAACGGATTCGCGACGACGTCAATGTCGGCATGGAGAAGCAGCAGCGCGAGTTCCTGCTCCGTAAGCAGATGGACTCGATTCGCAAGGAGCTCGGCGAGGACGACGCCTCGGTCGTCGACGAGTACCGCAAGAAGATCGAAGAGGCGGACATGCCGGAGGAAGTGCGCGAGCAGGCCGACAAGGAGCTCGCCCGGTTCGAGCGCATGGGCGAGAGCTCGCCCGAGTCGCAGATGATCCGCAGCTACCTCGACTGGCTGCTTGCCGTGCCGTGGGGCGTCCGCTCCGACGAGGTGCTCGATCCCGAGCACACTCGCGAGATCCTCGACGCGGACCACGCGGGCCTCGAGGACGTCAAGGACCGGATCGTCGAGTACATCGCCGTCGCGAAGCTCCGCAAGGAGCGCGGCATCGAGCCCGACAAGCGCGCGGGCGCCATCCTCACGCTCATCGGGCCCCCGGGCACCGGCAAGACGTCGATCGGTGAGTCGATCGCGAAGGCGCTCAACCGCGAGTTCGTGCGGATGTCGCTCGGCGGCGTCCGCGACGAGGCGGAGATCCGTGGTCATCGCCGCACCTACATCGGCGCGCTTCCGGGCCGGCTGGTCCGCGCGCTCCGTGACGCGAAGACGATGAACCCCGTGATCCTGCTCGACGAGGTCGACAAGGTCGGCGCCGACTGGCGCGGCGACCCGTCGGCGGCGCTGCTCGAGGTGCTCGACCCGGCGCAGAACTCGACGTTCCGCGACCACTATCTCGACGTCGAGGTCGACCTCTCGCAGGTCTTCTTCATCGCCACCGCCAACATGGCCGAGACGATCCCCGGGCCGCTGCTCGACCGCATGGAGGTGATCCGCTTCGACGGATACACCACCGACGAGAAGGTCGCGATCGCCCGGGGCTACCTCTGGCCGCGGCAGCGCGAGCGGGCAGGCCTGGAGGAGAAGGAGGTCTCGGTTTCCGACGACGTGCTCGAGACGGTGATCTCGGAGTACACCCGTGAGGCGGGCGTCCGCCAGCTCGAGCGGGAGCTCGGCTCGATCCTGCGCAAGACGGCGACGAAGATCGTCACAAACGAGGCGGAGCCGCCCGTCGACGTCGACGTCGAGGCCGTGCGCGACGCGCTCGGACGGCAGAAGTTCTTCCGTGAGGCCGCGGAGCGGACGGCCGTGCCGGGAGTCGCGACGGGTCTCGCCGTCAACGTGACCGGGGGCGACGTGCTCTTCGTCGAGGCGACCTCGTCACCCGGCGAGGGCTTCACACTGACGGGGCAGCTCGGCGACGTGATGAAGGAGTCGGCGCAGATCGCGCTCTCCGCCGTGCGTTCCCAGACCGACCGGCTCGGGATCGACCAGGAGGCGTTCGAGCGGAAGTTCCACGTGCACGTGCCCGCCGGCGCGATCCCGAAGGACGGCCCGAGCGCAGGCATCACGATGGCGACGGCGCTCGCGTCGCTCCTGTCCGGGCGGCCCGTGAAGCACACGGTCGGCATGACCGGCGAGCTGACGCTCCAGGGCCGGGTGCTGCCGATCGGCGGCCTCAAGCAGAAGGTGCTTGCGGCCCACGCCGCGGGCCTCACGGACGTCGTCATCCCGGAGCGGAACCGCGCGGACCTCGACGACGTGCCGGAGCACGTCCGTGAGGAGCTCCGGTTCCATCCGGTGATGTCGCTCGACGAGGTGCTCGGCATTGCGCTCGAGCCCGCGCAAGCGTCGCGTCCGCACGTCGCCGCATGACCCGCTGCCGTCAGTGCAGCCCCGTCCCCGAGGAGGTCCGCCGCGCGGCGGGCCTCCTCGAGCGGCGCTGGACCGTGTCGATCCTCTGGGCATCGTCGGAAGGCGCCAGCCGCTTCAACGAGCTGAAGCAGGCCGTGGGGGAGATCCCGCCGCGCACGTTGGCGCAGCGGCTCGTCGAGCTCGAGAGCGCCGGGCTGCTCGAGCGCACGGTGATCGACGCTCGCCCGCCGCGCGTGGAGTACCGCCTCACCGACGACGGCCGCAGGCTGCGCGCCGTCCTCGACGCGCTGGCGGCGTACGCGAGCGCGTGATCCCGCGGGAGCCCGGATCGTCCTTCTGGACGACGCCGGGGCCGGGCGGGGTGGGCTACCGTCCGCGGGATGGAACCGAGCCGCCCGCTGACACGGCAGGAGGGGGAGCCGCCGGCGCGTCAGCTCCGCGGGCACGACGAGCTCCAGCTCAAGCTCGAGGCCGCCCGGACGGCGGCCGCCGAACGAGCCGTCGCCGACGAGCGCCAGCGGATCGCGCGTGAGCTGCACGACGTCGTCGCGCACTCGGTATCGGTGATGACCGTGCAGGCCGGAGCGGTTCGGCGCCTCCTGCATCCGGATCAGGAGCGTGAGCGCCTCGCGCTCGAGACGATCGAGGCCACCGGGCGCGAGGCGCTGACGGAGATGCGGCGGCTGGTCGGGCTGCTGCGCGACGAGAGTGCGACGCCGGATTTCGCGCCGCAGCCCTCGATGCGGGCGATCGACGTCCTGCTCGGGACCGTCCGGGAGGCGGGCCTCCCCGTCGACCTCGTCGTCGAGGGAGCCGCCGTGGAGCTCCCGCCGGGCGTCGACCTCGCCGCGTACCGCGTGATCCAGGAGGCGCTGACGAACGCCCTCAAGTACGCCGGCCCCGCGCGTGCCTGCGTGACCGTCCGCTGGAAGCGCAGCGAGCTGGAGCTCGAGGTGGCGAACGACGGCACGTCGGAGCCCGGCGGTGACGGCGGCGGCGGTCACGGTCTCGTCGGCCTGCGCGAGCGCGTCTCGCTCGTCGGCGGCTCGATCGAGTCGGGCCCACGCGAGGGCGGCGGCTTCGTCGTCAAGGCGCATCTGCCGCTCGGAGAGCGCACATGACGACGAGGGTGCTCATCGTCGACGACCAGTCCCTCGTCCGGGCGGGGTTCCGGATGATCCTCGAGTCCGAGCCTGAGATCGAGGTGGTGGGTGAGGCGGCCGACGGCCTCACGGCCGTGCTCGCCGCTCGCGAGACGCAGCCCGACGTCATCCTGATGGACGTCCGCATGCCGAACGTGGACGGGCTCGAGGCGACACGGCGGCTGCTGGACGGGAAGGACGAAGGGCCGCGGATCCTGATCCTGACGACCTTCGACCTCGACGAGTACGTGTACGAGGCGCTCCGCGCCGGCGCAAGCGGCTTCCTGCTCAAGGACACGCCGCCCGAGCAGCTCGTCGAGGCGATTCGGGTCGTCGCGGGGGGAGACGCGCTCCTTTCACCGGCCGTCACGCGGCGGGTGATCTCGGAGTTCGTGCGCCGCCCACCCGCGGTGAGGCCGACCGCGCCGGGACTGGAAGACCTCACGGCCCGGGAGCTCGAGATCCTGCGTCTGATCGCACGCGGGCTGTCGAACGCCGAGATCGCCTCCGAGGCCTTCGTCAGCGAGACGACGGTGAAGACGCACGTCGCCCGGATCCTCATGAAGCTGCGCCTCCGCGACCGTGTGCAGGCCGTCGTGTTCGCATACGAGCACGGGATCGTGCAGGCCGGCGACGCGCCCGCCTGAGCACTGGGCGCACTCACCCTATAGCTCGTTCGAGGGAGTGCCGATACACACGGCATGACCGCTCCGCAACCACTCCCGTCCCGCCTGATCGGGGCGCTCTTCGTAGAGCGCGGCCTCGTCTCCGAGAGCCAGATTCGCATTGCGCTCGAGATCCAGAACGAGACGGGCCAGCAGCTCGGCCAGGTCCTCGTCGAGCGCTTCGGCGTGTCGCGTAAGGAGCTCGCGAGCGTCGTCGCAGAGCAGTGGGCGAAGCTCGGCGGCTCAGCCGGGCCGGAGGACACCGCGAGCTGGCGACGGCTGGGAGACATCTTCGTCGACCGCGGGTTCGTCACCCAGGAGGAGCTCGACCAGGCGCTCGCACGGCAGCGCCAGACCGGCGAGCGGTTGGGCGAGGCGCTCGTCGCCCAGGGCGTGATCAGCAAGTTCGAGCTTGCGGGCGCGCTTGCAGAGCAGATGGCGGCGCTCGAGGCAGCGGCGGCCGAAGAGGCCGCAGAAGGCACGGCGGCGGAGGCGACGGTTCACCACCTCCCCACGCGCCCCGACGAGCCGTCCGAGAACGCTGCGGCACCCGTCCTCGAGCTCGTCACCTCGGATCAGAACGGGTCCGAGCCGACCGAGACGGTCGACCCCGCGGCCGAGGTGACCGAGACGCGTGTCGCAGAAGAGGCGCCCGAGCACGAGCCGGCGGAGCCGGCCGAGCCGGAAGAGATGGACGACGAGGTGCACGCCGATGTCGGCACCGTCGTCGCGGAGCCTGCGGTCGAGACTATGGCCCTCTTGGAGTCGCCGGTCGGGGACGTGGCCCTCGAGGAGCAGCCGGCCGACGACGTGGCGCTCGCGGAGCCCGCGGTCGAGGATGTGGCCGTATCGGATTCGCCGGCCGGGGACGTGGCTCTCGAGGAGCAGCCGGCCGACGACGTCGCGCTCGCGGAGCCCGCGGTCGAGGATGTGGCCGTATCGGATTCGCCGGTCGGGGACGTGGCCCTCGAGGAGCAGCCGGCCGACGACGTCGCGCTCGCGGAGCCCGCGTACGAGGAGCCGGTCGTCGAGGAAGCATTCGCGGAGGCGCCGATGGATGCCGGCTGGGCCGAGGAGCCGGCGGCCGACATCGTGACCGCCCCGGAGGCTGCCGCGGCGTGCGTCGCGTTCGCCCCGACGACGAGGGGCTACCG
>NZ_DATMBZ010000044.1:0-32760 GCF_035558935.1 Gaiella sp.
AATCCCCCGCCTACGGCGGGGGCAGATCCCTAAAGGCGTCGCCTCCGGCGCCGCAACCGCATCCTCTTACTTGTTCGCAAGGCGGGAATCCGCAGAAGCGGATTCCCGCCGCTCGGAATCCCCCGCCTACGGCGGGGGCAGATCCCTAAAGGCGTCGCCTCCGGCGCCGCAACCGCATCCTCTTACTTGTTCGCAAGGCGGGAATCCGCACAAGCGGATTCCCGCCGCTCGGAATCCCCCGCCTACGGCGGGGGCAGATCCCCGCAACGCGGATTCCCGCCTGCTACAAGGGACGAGTGACCGCGCCGCCCAGAGACGAGCGACTCGACCGTCCCGCGACCAGCGACTCGACCGCGCGAGCGCTCGTTGCCGCCATCCCCGACCCCATCTTCCGGATCGGCGTCGACGGGACCTATCGCGGCTTCAAGGTCGACTCCGAGGAAGACCTCCTGACGCCACCGGACGAGGTGATCGGCTACTCGGTGCACGAGCGGCTGCCCGTCGGCGTCGCGGACGCCGTCCTCGCAGCGGGGCGGCGTGCGGTCTCCGAGCAGGAGCCGCAGCACATCGAATACACGCTCGAGGTCCGCGGGGAGACGCGCGACTACGAGGGCCGGGTCGTCGCCTGCGGGCCCGACGAGTTCGTCTTCATCGTCCGGGACTTCACGGAGCGGACGCGCCAGGAGCGCGAGCTCGAGCGCGAACGGGACTTCAGCCGCGCGGTGGTCCGCTCCACCCCGAGCTTCCTCGCGCTGGTCGACACCGAAGGCACCCTCCTCGGCGTCAACCGGGCACTCGAGCGCGCCGCCGGCATCCCCGAAGAGGCCTGGATCGGGCTCCCGTTCTGGACGCTCTTCATCGTGGAGCAGGACGTCGAGCGCGCGAAGCACGACTTCGAGCGCCTGCGAGACGGCGACGCTCCCGGTGTCGTCGAGTACGAGCACGTCGCGCCGGACGGTGAGCGGCTCGTCGTCGACTGGACGGCGACGATCGTCCATGACGCGGAGGGAGCCCCGCGCTTCCTCCTCTGCGGGCTCGACATCACCGCGCGCAAGCAGGTCGAGGAGGAGATCCGGCGCTCGCGCGCGCGGATCGTCTCGGCCGGGGACGCCGAGCGCAAGCGGCTCGAGCGAAACCTCCACGACGGCGCGCAGCAGAACCTCGTCTCGGTGTCGCACGCGGTCCACCTCGCCCTCAGGGAGCTCCGGAGCGACCCCGACCGGGCCGAGCAGCACCTCGACCGGGCGCTCGAGGAGCTCACGACGGCGCACGAGGAGCTCCGCGAGCTCGCGCGGGGCCTTCACCCGCAGCTGCTGACGCTCCAGGGCCTCGGCGCGGCCGTCCGCGCGCTCGCCGGGAGGGCTCCCATCCCCGTCACCGTCGTGATGGTCGACGACGGGCAGCGCTGGCCGCCGCTCGTCGAGAGCGCCGCCTACTTCGTCGTCTCGGAGGCGCTGACCAACGTCCTCAAGTACGCGCGGGCGTCGTCGGCGACGGTGCGGGTGGCGCCGCGCGACGACGTCCTCGTCGTCGAGGTCTCCGACGACGGCTGCGGGGGCGCCCGGCCCGAGGTGGGCTCCGGGCTCGGTGGCCTCCGCGACCGCGTGGAGGCGCTCGACGGGACGTTCGAGCTCGACAGCCCGCCCGGCGCGGGCACGCGCGTCCACGCGGCGCTGCCGCTCGCCGCCGAGCCCTGAGCTCTGACGGTTCCTGCTTGACAAGTCGTGGTGGTGCTGCGAGGATCCTCCCTGTCGAACCCCGTAGCTCTTCGGAGTCGCGGGGTTCGGCGTTTTTCGAGGCGCGGCGTCAGCCGCGCCTCTACATTTGGGCCCGACGGGTAGGTTCGCGAGATGGCTGAACCGCCGCTGATCGAGGCCCACGACCTCACCAAGCGCTACGACGACTTCGTCGCCGTCGACGGGATCGACTTCGCCGTCGCCCGAGGCGAGACGTTCGGCTTCCTCGGCCCGAACGGCGCGGGCAAGAGCTCGACGATGCGCATGATCGGCGCCGTCTCTCCGACGAGCGGCGGCACGCTCCGCGTCCTCGGACGGGATCCCGAGCGCGACGGGCCCGCGATCCGCGAGCGGCTCGGCGTCGTGCCGCAGGAGGACAACCTCGACCTCGAGCTCGACGTCGGCGAGAACCTCCTCGTCTACGGCCGCTTCTTCGGCCTTCCGCGCGACGAGATCCGCCGCCGGAGCGACGAGCTGCTCGAGTTCGTCCAGCTAGCCGACCGCAGCGACGCGCGCGTCGACTCCCTCTCGGGCGGCATGAAGCGGCGCCTCACGATCGCGCGGGCGCTGATCAACGAGCCGGAGCTGATGCTGCTCGACGAGCCCACGACCGGGCTCGATCCGCAGGCACGCCACGCGCTCTGGGACCGGCTCTACCGGCTGAAGCAGCGTGGCGTCACCCTCGTCCTCACGACGCACTACATGGACGAGGCGGAGCAGCTGTGTGACCGGCTCGTGATCATGGACCGCGCGAAGATCGTCGCCGAAGGCTCGCCGCGCGAGCTCATCGAGCGGTTCGTGGAGCGCGAGGTCGTCGAGCTCCGCACGGGAACGGACGGTGACGCACCGTCGCTCGACGGGATCGGCGGCCATGTCGAGGTGCTGCAGGACCGGATCGTGATCGGCACCGACGACGGCGACGGGCTCGTCGACCGCGTGCACGCGCTCGGCCTCCACCCGGAGACCGTCCTCGTCCGCCGGGCGACGCTCGAGGACGTCTTCCTACGCCTCACCGGCCGGAGCCTGATCGACTGATGGAGGCGGCCCGCCGCACCCTGGCCGTCGTCGGCTGGCAGGCGCGCTCGTTTCGCAGGCTCTGGCGCGGCTCGATCACCGTCTCGCTCCTGAACCCGATCTTCTTCCTCGTCTCGATCGGCGTCCTGCTCGGCAGCCTGATCGATCGGTCGAGCCCCGATCTCGGGGGGCTCAGCTACCTGCAGTTCGTCGCGCCGGCCCTGCTCGCCACCACCGCGATGCAGACGGCTGCGAGCGTGACGACGTTTCCGGTCCGCGCCGGGCTCAAGTGGCTGCGGACCTACCACGCCGCCGTCGCCACGCCCATCCGTGTGAGCGAGCTCGTCGCAGGAATCCTCACGTGGTGCGGCGTGCGGGTGATGGTCGCCGTGACGATCTTCGCGGTGATCGCGGCGATCGGCGGCGCTTTCGTCTCGCCCCTCGCCGTCCTTGCGCCGTTCGCGGCGCTCCTCTGCGGGCTCGCGTTCGGCTCCGTGCTCGCTGCCATCACCTCGAGCGTCGAGGGTGACGAGTGGCTCGCCGCGATCTTCCGCTTCGGGCTCGTGCCGCTCTTCCTCTTCTCGGGCACGTTCTTCCCGATCCAGCAACTGCCCGCCGTGCTCGAGGCGCTTGCCTGGGCCACCCCGCTGTGGCACGGCGTCGCGCTCTGCCGAAGCCTCGCCACCGACGACCTCGACCCGCTGCTGACCGCAGTCCACGTCACGTACCTCGTCGTCCTGACCGCAGTCGGAACGATGCTCACCGTGCGCGCGCAGCGGGAGAAGCTTCGGCGATGAGCACGCTCGACACGACGCTGCGGATCTTCCCCAGGCTCCACGCGCCTCGGTCGTGGCGGCTCGTCGAGCGCAACATCGCGAGCTCGCGCGGCGCGTGGCTCGTGTTCGTCTCCGGCTTCTTCGAGCCGCTCTTCTATCTCTTCGCCATGGGCGTCGGGGTCGGCGCGCTCGTCGGCACGGTCGACGTGAACGGCGAGGCCGTCGGCTACCGCGAGTTCGTCGCGCCCGCCCTCCTCGCGGCGTCCGCGATGAACGGAGCGGTATACGAGTCGGGCAACGTGTTCTTCAAGCTGAAGTACGCGAAGACGTACGACGGCGTCCTCGCGACGCCGATGACGGTCCGCGACGTGGCGCTCGGAGAGCTCACGTACACCCTGATCCGCGGCACCGTGTACTCGATCGGGTTCGTCACCGTGATGCTCGCCATGGGCCTGCTCGAGTCTCCTTGGGCCCTGCTCGCGATTCCGAGCGCGCTCCTCGTCTCGGCCGCGTTCGCGGCGCCGTCCGTGTTCGGGACGACGCTGATGCGCTCCTGGGCGGACTTCGCCTTCGTCGAGCTCTGCACGTTGCCGATGTTCCTCTTCTCCGCGACCTTCGTCCCCGCCGACACGTATCCGGACGTCGTGCGCTGGATCCTTCCCCTCACGCCGCTGTACCACGGCGTCGAACTGCTCCGCGCGTTCACCCTCGGGAACGTGAGCTGGCTCGTCCTCGTCAACATCGCCTACCTCCTGGCGATGACCGGCGTCTTCCTCGTCCTCGCCGACCGACGGCTCGCGAAGCTGCTGCTCAAGTAGCGTCGCGTCGCCGGAGCGCGTAGTGCAGGAAGAGATGGCTCCCGTGGAGCCTGACCGAGCGGAGGCCGGCCTCTTCCGTCCGCTCGGGAAGGAGCGCCGCGCCTTCCACCAGGCCGTAGGACGCGCTCATCCCGCGACCGGCGAGGAGCGGCGAGACCGTCAGGAAGAGGTCGTCCACGAGATCGGCCTCGACGAGGGAGCCGAAGACGTGCGGACCGGCCTCGCTGAGGATGCGGCGGTGGCCGCGTGAGAAGAGCAGCGAGACCGCGGCGCCGACGTCCACCTCGGCATCGCCGGGGAGCACCGCGAGCTCGGCTGCGTCCGGGAGGAGCCCCGCGAGCCGCGCGGCGCCGGTCTCCGTCGTGAGGACGAGCGCACCGTCTGCGAGGACGGGATGCTCGGGCGCAATCGACCCCGAGGCCGTGAGGACCGCGACGCGCGGGCTCGCGTCGTAGCCGAGCTCGTGGCGGAGGGCCCCGAAGCTCTCCGCGGCGGGCGGGTAGACCGTCTCGGGACGCCACCGTCCCTGTGGAGAGGCGCGCAGCGTGCCGCTGCCGATCAGCACCACATCGGCCGCCGCGCGGAGCGTGCCCATCAGGAAGCGGTCGGCCTCGCTGCCGCCGCTGATCAGCCGGTTCGAGCCCGGCAGCGAGGGAACGGCGACGACACCGTCGACGGTGGCCACGAAGTTGGCGTAGAGGCATGGCTCGGGCAGCGCCAGGTCGCCGCCGTAGACGCCGCGAAGCGCCGATGGCAAGGGGAGCTCGGGCCCGGGCCCCTCGTGGAGAACCGCGAAAGGCTCGAGCGCGGTCACCGGGTGAGCTCGAGGAACTCGCGGCGCAGCTCCGCGTCGCGGTAGGCGCCGCGCCAGGCCGTCGTCGTCGTGCGCGAGCGCTCCTCCACGCCGCGCATCTGGGTGCAGAGGTGCGATGCCTCGAGCCGCACGGCGACCCCGAGCGGGTCGACGAGGTCGACGAGCGTGTCGGCGATCTGCTCCCCCAGCCGCTCCTGGACGGTGAAACGCCGCGCGAACAGGCGGACGAGGCGTGTCAGCTTCGAGATGCCGATGATCCGCTCACCGGCGATGTACCCGACGTGCGCGTGCCCGAAGAACGGAAGCGCATGGTGCTCGCAGAGCGCGGCGAAGGCGATCGGTCCCTCCACGACCTGCGCGAAGGCCTCCCCGCCCGCGTCGCTCTCGGTCGGGAACGTCGTCACGAGCTTGGGGTCGCCGTCGTACCCACCGGTCGCGTCGTAGAGCGCCCGCAGGAACCGCTCCGGCGTCTCACGCGTGCCCGCCGTGTCGAGCGGCAACCCGAAAGCAGCGAGGATCTCGGCGACATTGCCCCGGTAGCGGTTCCAGTCGTCCGCGGGAATCTCGCGCGGGTGGGCGAAGGCAGGCGCGGCCGACGGCAGCTCGATCACGGTTTCGGACATCGTTGTGGCTCCTTCCAGGTCAGGTGGTGAGGGCGACGAGAACGAGGGAGACGGCGATCGCCGTGTGCTGCGTGGCGAGGCCGAGGTTGTGGAGGATCCAGAGCGTGGACAGCCTCGGCGGGCGTCGCACGAGGCGGTCGGCCAGCCGGTCCTGCGGTGCGTAGACGAGCTCGTAGAAGCTGCGCGCGAGACCGCCTCCCTCCGGCATCGCCTGCGTCCCGACGTGAAGCCGCCGCAGATTGAAGTTGAGGCTGAGCACGGAGGTGGATACGAGGAAGCCCGTGAGGGCCAGCAGCGGGCGGTTGGTTGCGTAGCCGATCGCAGCGAAGAGGGCGGCGTTCATGATCAGGTCGCAGTCCGAGTCGAGATAGCGACCGAACGGCGTCACGCGCCCGGACGCTCGTGCGAGCGCGCCGTCGGCGCCGTCGAGGACGGTCTTGAGCACGAGGAGCCCGGCAGCGACGACCAGGCTGCCGAGCGCGAGCTCGAGCGCAGCCGCGATCCCCGCGGCGAAGCCCGCGAGCACGACGGCCGGCGGCGGCACGCGCAGGGGCAGAAGCGCGAGGACGACGAGGTGCGCGAGCGGTCGATAGAGCGCGTCCGCGACGAGCTCGCGCGTCGGGGTTGGTTTCCGCGAGCGGCGGAAGAGGGAATGATGAGGGGCATGAGCGAGAACGGAGCCTGGGTCGAGCGCGACGGCGCCCTCGAACGTGAGCTCGTCTTCGACGGCTTTCGCGAGGCGATTGCGTTCGTCGAACGGCTCGCCGACCTCGCGGAGTCGGAGAACCACCACCCCGACATCGCGATCAGCTACAAGCGCGTCACCGTCCGCTGGACGACGCACTCGGCGGGCGGGATCACCGACCGCGACCGCGAGCTGGCCGCCCGCACCGACGACCTGGTCTGAGCTCACCCGAGCAGCTCCCGGAGCCGCTCGTTTCCGACAGGGGCGGCGGCGCGGATCAGGTCTGTCGCGGCGTCGACCTTGCCCCACACGTCCCACAGCAGGAATCCGCGTGGGCGCCCTTCGGCGTCCTGGTAGCAAACGACGCCCTTGCGGTGCGGCTCCGCCCACTCCGCGACCGTCTCGAGCCTCGAGTCGAGCTCGCCGACCGCCTCGTAGCCGAGCTCGAACAGGTCGGAGTAGAAGAACGGCAAGTGGTCGTACGGCTCGTCGGCGCCGGCCATGTTCCGGCCGACCTGCCGGCCGTGGCTCTTCGCGTGGTCCTCGTGCTCGACGCGTAGCTCGCGGCCGAGGTCGCGCGCGGGGAAGCGCGCGACGTCGCCGGCGGCGAACACGTCGTCGTGGCCCGCCACGCGGCCACGGTCGTCGACGGGGATGCCGTTGTCCGTCGCCATGCCGGAGTCGGCCGCGAGCTCGTCGCGCGGGACGATCCCGAGCCCGGCCACGACCACGTCCGCGTCGAATGCACCGCCCCCATCGACCGTCACGCGGTAGCCCCCGTCGCGGCGCTCCACGCCGCCCACCAGCCCGCCGGCCACGAGCTCGACGCCCTTTTCGCGGTAGTAGTCGTTCAGGGAGAGCGCGAGCTCGCGCGGGAAGAGCCTCGTCCCGATCGCCTCCTCCGGGAAGATCATCGTCACTGCGCAGCCGTTCGACGCCAACGCTGCCGCGAGCTCCGAGCCGATGAAGCCGCCGCCGATCACCGCCACGCGCGTGCCTTCAGCGGCTGCGGCTCGGAGTGTGTGGTAGTCGGCCAGCGTGCGGTAGTGCACGACGCCCTCGGGCGCGCCGGGAAGGTGCCGCGGCCGTCCGCCGGTCGCGAGTAGGAGACGGTCGTACCCATAGGTGTCGCCACGGTCGTCGGTCGCGGTATGGGCGTCGAGGTCGAGGGAGACGATCGTCCGACCGAGGTGGAGGTCGACGCCCTCGTCCTCCGTCCCGCGCCAGATCGAGCTTTCTTCCTTGCCGAGCCAGAGGCCCTTGGTCAGCGGTGGTCGGGCATACGGCGGATCCGGCTCGTCGCCGACGAGCGCGATCGAGCCGTCCGGATCGATCGAGCGGATCCCCTTGCACGCAGCGTCCCCGGTCATTCCCCCGCCGACGATCAGATACCGGTAACTCGTCACGACTCGACTCCTTCTTTAGACCACTATTGGGTACTATAGAAGAAGAACTCCGATGGATGCGCTGGAAGCGATCGGTGACCCCGGGCTACGCGAGGCCCTCGTTCTCGTTCGCGGCGCGCGGCGTGCGATGAGCATCGGGGAGGTCGCCGCGGCGCAGGGCCTCCACCGCAACGTCGCGCGGCGACGGCTCGAGCAGCTCGCCGCGGCCGGCCTGCTCGTCGCGGGATTCGAGCGACGGACCGGCCGGAGCGGTCCGGGAGCGGGTCGCCCCGCGAAGGTCTACTCGCCCGCGCCGGAGACCGGCGGAGTCGAGTTTCCGGAGCGTCGCTACCCGGAGCTCGTCGGGCTCCTGCTCGACGACGTGCCGACGCAGCGCCGCGAAGACCTGGGCGTCCGGTTCGGGACGATGCTGGCGGCCGCCGCGGGCGTCGAGCCCGGCGCAGAACGGCGCACGGCCCTCGAGGCCCTCTGCGACGCGATGGGACGCCTGGGTTTCCAGACCCGTCTCGAGAGCGTCGGCCACGACCGGGCCGAGCTCGTCACCCCCACCTGCCCGCTCCGCCCGCTCGTCGTCTCGAAGGCCCAGGCGGGCGACGTCGACCGCGGCGTCTGGCGCGGGCTCGTCGCGGCGGCACTCGAAGGCGTCGAGCCCGACGACGTCAGCTGCGAGGCGCACGACTGCCTCGAGCCGTGCGCGTCGTGCAGGGTCGTGGTGAGCCTTGGAACTCGAACCGAAACGACGCCTTGAGTCGTCGGAACGTCATTCCGGTTCGAGTCTTCAGGCCCGTCTCCGCCTGACGCGGGCGGGCGATCAGCCCGCGCTCAGTTCGCCTTGCCGATCAGGTGGTGCCACGGGCGCCACCAGCGCGTCAGGCCCGCGTGGTCGCTCCCGCTCTCGCGCGCGATCGCGAGGATGTCCATGTGGGTCGGCTGCCCGAGCCGCTGGTGCGTCCAGACGATGACCGCGTCGTTGCCCTCGAAGTAGCAGAGGACGTGCCCGCCGGGCTTGTCGGGACCGTGCAGCCACGGACGCTCGCCGCCCCACGAGAAGGCGTTGCACTTCCCCGTGTTGCGCTTGATGTCCGAATGCGCGTTGAGCTGCTCGGTGTACGCCGCCTTCAGCGCGGCCGCGTTCGGGTAATCCGAGATCTCCCAGCGGTCCGGCATGCCCGACGACGGAAGGCAGACCGCGGTCTGCGTCGCGCCGGGCTCCGCGACGGTCTGCACATGGCAGTCCCGCCAGATCGCCTCGGGCACGATCGCGTCCAGACCTGCGTTCGCCGGCAGGGCAGCCGGCGGCGAGCCGCTCTGAAGCAGCGTCGCCGAGCCGCCGTCCGTGTGGTCGCCCGTCGTGAGGTAGACGACTCCCGCCGCGGTCAGCGCTGCGAGGCCGGCGACGCCGGCCGCGAGCTTCCAGCCGAACTGCCGCGCCGGCTTGCCGAAGAACATGAGCACCCACCGGTTCGGCGCCGCCTCCGCGTCGAACTCGTTGTAGACCTGGAGGACGTGGATCGGGTCGGCGATGTTCTTCAGGTGCACTCGGCCCCGGTCGCTGAACGTGAGGCCCTCCATGCGTCCCGCGAGCCGGTACGTCGCCTCGCTGACGATCACCTCGCCGCCGTGCGCGCGCCCGCAGAGCCGTGCGGCGACGTTGAGCGCGGCACCGCGGAAGCCGCCGTCCTCCAGCGAGACCGCCTCGCCCGAGTCGATCCCCATGCCCACGCGGAGGGGCAAGTCGTGGTCGGTCGCCGCCTCCTCCGAGAAGAGCCCTTGCAGGTAGACAGCGGAGCGGATCGCCTGCCGGGCCGACGTGAACACGGCGAGCGCCTCGTCACCTCGGATCTCGACGACCTCGCCGCCGTGCGTCTCGACTCCCTCGGTTATGAGCTCGACGAAGCGCGCGGCCAGGCGGGCGGCAGCCTCGTCTCCGAACTCGTCCGTGTAGCGCGAATACCCGCGGATATCCGCGATCAGGAACGAGCGGATGCTCGTCTGCCCGTTCATCGCGCCTATCAGTATGGACCCTCGTGACCGGTGCCACGTACGGAAAGCCGAACCTCCGTTTGCGGCTCAGAGCCACTCGAGCAGGTCGGCGATGCCGTCGACGACGGCGTCAGGGCGCCTTCGCGCGGGTAGCTGCTCGACCGGGACCCCGCCGCTGATCCCACTCCGGACGAGGATCGTCCTCGACCCGCCGAGGCGACCGAGCGCGACATCGAGGTCCAGATCGTCCCCGATCACCGCGAGCTCCTGCGTCCCTGCGCCGAGATGTTGCTCGATCGTCCGCAGCGCGGCGCGCGAAGGCTTGCCGACGACGACCGGGCGCGCGCCGGTCGCCTTCGCAAGCGCCGCCGTGAGCATCGCGCCCCTGCTGAAGATCGGGCCGTTCGCGCCCGCGTAGGCGGGCACGAAGCTCCCGGTGAGGAGGCGTGCGCCGCCGAGGATCGCTCGGGCAGCGCGCTCGAGCTCCTCGAAGTCGACCACGTCCGTGTGCGCGACGAAGACGGCGTCGACGTCGTCGCGCTCGTTCCCGTCCGCGACGCGGATCCCGTTCGCGACGAGATAGCCGCGCGCGTCAGCGGTTCCGAAGAGGAGCAGCGTCGAGCACTGACGCGAGCGAAGGTATGTCTGCACGCTCGAGAGCGGGGTCAAGAGCTCTGCGTCGGAGACGCCGAGGCCCGCTTCGCGCAACCCGGCGGCGAAGCCCTCCGGGGGGATGTGGCTGCCGTTCGTGAAGAGCGCCAGCGGGCGCCCGGAGGCGCGGATCCGGCTGAGCGCCTCCTTCGCTCCGGGCAAGACGTGCACATCGTCACCCGCCCGGTGGACCAGCGTCCCGTCGACGTCGAGGACGAAGCCGCGGACGTCGTCAAGTCGCACGACGCCACTCCACGAGCTCGTCCCCCTTGCGGACGCGGAGCTCCGCGACCGACGGGCGCTTTGCGACCTCGCGCAGGAGCGTCACCACGGGATGTCGGCGCGATGAGAGAGAGCGTGCAGCAACGGGCTTCGAACCAAGCATTGCGTCGACCTGCTCCTCCGGCATCGTCAGACGCAGGAGCAGCTCCTCGTCGGAGATGCGGCGGCCGAAGCGCTCGCGGGCACCCTCGAGGTGGAGCGGCTCCAGGTGGCGGAGGCCCTCCACCCGGGGCAGCGACAGGACCCGCTCGGCGACCTCGGGTGCGATTGGCGCGACCGGCTCGCCGTAGTGCCCGAGGAAGTAGCGGATCGTCTCGTCGGAGACGTTCGACCAGCGCTCGGCGTCGATCACGTTGCGAACCGCCTGCGTCGCGACCAGCTGGGAGACGGGCGTGACGATGATCGGGTACCCCATCTCGGCGCGGACGCGGCCGACCTCCTCGAGCGCGGCGTCGAACAGCTCCGGCCGGCGCAGCTCCTCGAGCATTCTCCGTGTCGTCGAGACCATCCCGCCCGCCAGCTGGTGGTGGTAGTAGGTCGCGTCGAACTCCTGGGGCGTGCCGACAGGAAGGCCCTTCTCGCGCCCGAGCTCGCGGAAGTGCTCAGACATCGCACTCAGGGCGTCGAGATCGAGCCGGTGCGAATACCCCTCCGCCTCGAGGTTCCGCAGCGTCGTCTCGGCCGCAGGGTTCGACGTGCCGCGCGCGAGCGGCGCGACCGCCGTGTGCAGGACCTGGAACCCCCAGCGGAGCCCCTCCACGTAGACGAACGGAGCAAGGCCGATCGTGCAGTGGCTGTGCAGCTCGGCCGGCCGGTCGCCCGCCGCTCGGACGAAGTGCGGCGCGAGCTCCCTGACGGCGTCGGGCGTCAGGAGGCCGCCGGGGTCCTTGAGGTACAGAGCGTCCATCTCGGCGCAGTCGGCGAGCGCCGCCGCCCGCTCGGCGTAGTAGGCGTGCGTGTGCACCTCGCTGACCGAGTACGTCAGGCCGAGGACGACCTGCTCGACGCCCTCCTGCCGCGCCATCGCAGCGACGCGGCGCAGTCGCGGCACCTCGTTCGAGGGGTCGACGACCTGCACGCGGCGGATCCCGTTCCGCGCGACGCAACGGAACGCGAGCCGCATCACGTCCTCGTCGGCGGGCACCCAGGTGATGAAGCGCATGCCCGAGGTGATGAAGCTGAGCGGCGTCTCGGGCATCGCAGCGCGGACGAGCCGGAGCCGCTCCCACGGATCCTCCTGGTGGAAGCGGACCGCCACGGCCATGTGGGTGCTGGAGCTGAAGTCCACGGCCCGGAAGCCCACGCGGTCGATCGTCGGAGCGATCGCGAGGATGTCCTGCGTCGTGAGCCCGGTCGCGCTCCAGAGGCTCTGGTTGCCGTCGCGTGTGGTCGTGTCGACGATGTCGACGACCGTGCTCATCCCTCGGGCTCCACGCGGAAGAGCGGCGCCCCGTACTCGACGACCGCCGCGTTCTCGGCGCAGACCTCGACGATCGTCCCGGTGACGCCCGCGGGAACGGCGTTCATCATCTTCATCACCTCGATCAGGCAGACGACCGTCTCCTCCTCGACGCGCGTGCCGACGTCCACGAACGGCGTCGCCCCCGGTGCGGGCGCGCGGTAGAAGGTGCCGAGCATCGGCGCCGGGATCGGGTGCAGACCGTCCGTCTGCCCGCGGTCGACTTCGGGCTCGGCGGCGATCGGAGCTTCCTTCGAGACGTCCCCGCGGCGCACGTAGAGCGACAATCCCTCCGTCTCGACGCGCAGCTCCTCGACGTCGGACTCGTCGATCAGGCGGAGGATCTCGCGGACGTCGTCATCGTCGAGCGCCATGGGAGATCAGGGCTTCTCGCTCGTCCCGGGCGGGGCGCCGAACGCCTCCAGCACGAGCGAGAGCGCCGAGCCGGACAGCGTCTGCGTCCGCTCGGGCACCGTCGTCACCGGCCGCGCCTGGAGGACGACGAGCGCGTCCGGCAGCGTCCGGTCGCGCGCGATCGCCCACTCGACGTCCTGGTGGGAGCCGAAGTGGCGCTCGATGCGACGCGCCAGGTCGACGAGCGCGGCCAGGTGCTCCTCGTTCAGACACGCCTCGCCGCGCCGCTTCGCAGGCACCTCGACCCGCACGGTTCCGCGACCGCCGGCGTCCGGGACGTACTCGACCTCCTTCGCGTTGATCGTGCGGCGCACCACCTCGCCCGTCACCTTGCTGACGAGAAAGTCGTCGGGCGTCGTCTCTCCGCCGACGACCGCGAGCCCGAGGCCCCAGCTCGCCTCGATCGCGACCATGCTCGGGTCGCCGCTCACGGGGTTGCAGGTGAAGAGCACGCCCGAGACCTCGGCGTCGACCATCTCCTGCACGGTGACGCCCATCGCGGGTGCCTCCCCTCCGACTCCGCGTGCCGCGCGGTACGAGATCGCGCGCGGCGTGTAGAGGCTCGCCCAGCAGTCGCGCACCGCGTCGCAGACCTGCTCGAGCCCGCGCACCCAGAGGAAGCTCTCCTGCTGGCCGGCGAACGTCGCCTCGTCGCTGTCCTCCCCCAGCGCGCTCGACCGCACCGCGACGGGGGGATCCCCGCCGCTCTCGCGCACGAGCTCGTCGTACCGCACGACGAGCTCTTCACGGACCGCATCGGGCAGCGGCGCGAAGCGCATCGCCTCGCCGATCGTCTTCGAGGCGGCGGCGCCATCGTCGACGTCGCCGCTCGCGGCGCGCTCCAGCGCGCGTCCGATCGTTCCCTCGAGGCCGGTCTCCGCGACGAAGGACCGGAACGCGCTCGCCGCCACGGCGAACCCGGCCGGGACTCGGAGGCCGATCGAGAGCAGCTCTCCGAGGTTCGCGCTCTTGCCGCCGAACGCGGCACCGTCCGATCGCCGCAGCTCCGCGAGCGCGCGGGTATGGCCTCCGGACACGCCGCTAGGCATCCACCACGGTGACGACGCCGTTCGAGCCGTCGACCCGGATCGTCTGCCCTGTCCGGATCTGCGACGTCGCCCGCCCTGTGCCGACGACGGCGGGCAGGCCGTACTCGCGGCAGACGATCGCCGCGTGCGACATGACGCCGCCGATGTCCGTGACGACGGCCTTGACGTTCGAGAAGATCGGCGCCCAGGCAGGCGAGGTGATCGGGCAGACCAGGATGTCGCCCTCGCGCACGCGCGCGATCTCCTCGACGTCGATCACGACCCGCGCGACCCCCTCCACGACGCCGGGCGAGGCAGCGGCGCCGGTGAGCCTCCCGCTGCCCTCCTCCGAGCTGGCCCACTCCTGGACGCGCTGCGTCGTCACGCCCCAGAGCATGATCACCGCGGGATCGGTGATCGCCTCGGGCGTCGCCCCGATCGCGGGCGGCGGCGTCCACTCCCCCAGCCGCTCGAGCAGCTCCTTGCGGCGCGCGACGATGGGCGGCCAGTGCGCCGGGCCGAGCGGCGCGCCACCCGTCGCCCACGTCAGGACGAGCTCGTCGAGCGCCTGCGCGACCTCGTGGCGGCCGAGCTGGAAGACGTCCTCCGCGTCCTCGAGGAACCCGTGCGTCGCAAGGAGCGCCCCGAACTCGCGCACCTTGTTCCAGAACCGCGTGAGGAACCAGTAGTCGCAGAAGAACTTGTGCTCCTCGACGTAGGGGAACACCGTGCGTGAGAGCGCAAGCAGCTCGTCGAACGCCTTGCGCGAGTCCTCGGGGAGCAGCGCGCCGTACTCCTCGGCGAGCCGGTCGCGCTCGCGCTCGAGCGCCTCGGTGGGGCGCTCGACCTCCTCTCCGTCCCGGAGCGCCCGTACGTGACCGACGACGGACGCGTACGCGATGGTCGGGTCGTCGTACCAGCTGCGGTAGAAGTGGTACAGGCCGTCCCCGGTCGCCATGTTGAACCAGGGGTCCTTGATCCGCTCGAGCTCCTCCAGCCAGGCGCGGCCCGCGTCGCTGTCGGCGAGCTCGGCGTCGATCTCGGCCGGCGTGCGCCCCTCGACGAACGCCCCGTCGACCCCGGAGTCGATCGCCAGCTTCGCGAGCTTGCGCAGCTCCGCGCTCGGCTTGAAGAGCAGCACGTCGATTCCGGCGATCATCTGCGCTACGTGCTGGTCGGGGATGTCCGGCAGCTGGCTCTTGCACAGCTCGGAGAAGGTCATGTACGCGCCGTAGCCGAGGAGCAGGAACTCGAAGTGGTGCTGCCACATGAGGTCGCCGCAGCGGATCGTCCTGTCGTATGCGGCGAGGACCTCGTAGAAGGACGTGTTCCGGTCGTCCTCGAACGCGACCTCGTCCGCCTCGTACTCCGGGAGGTCGGGCACGCGGAGGTCGGTGATCTCCGCGATCAGAGCCCGCATCTTCTCCTTGAACTTCGCGTAGAGCTCGTCCCAATGCTCGTAGTAGTAGCCCGCCCGCTGCTGGAAGTAGCCGGCCCGTTCCGCGATCTTCTCCGGGTCGGTGACGGGGTTGCCCGAGATGTAGACGTACCCGTTGACGACGCGGTAGTCGATCCCCATCGCGGGTGGCACGGCGAAGACCCGGTTCTGCCATACGCCGAGCGCCTGGTACGGGCTGTCGACGCACACCATGTCGAACGCCGGCATCGGCACCGGGAAGTGCATGGAGTTCCAGAACCAGAAGCGGTTCTCGTCGGCCTCCCGGCGCGCCTCGTGGAAGAACGCGTGGTACGGGTACATCTCCTCCCACCCCTCGCAGCCGGGCGGGGTCTCGATCGCGTACGGGCTCGGGAACGCGGAGGTCGTCTCGGTGGAGGGAGCCATGTCGTCTCCTGCGTCGGCGCTGACGCTGGCCTGTATACAGCAACGAGTGCCCGCGACGATGATGCGAGTGATTCGGCAGGAGAGGCTCGGGGGGCCCGAGGTGCTGCAGCTGCTCGAGGTGCCCCGGCCCGAGCCGGCCCCGACCGAGGTGCTCGTGCGCGTGACGGCGGCCGGCGTCAACCCCGTCGACTGGAAGGTTCGGACAGCAGGCGGGCTTCTCGGACCGCCGCCGTTCAGCGTCGGCTGGGACGTCGCAGGCGTCGTCGAGGCGCTCGGCCGGGGTGTGACGCGCTTCGCGCCGGGCGACCGCGTCTTCGGCATGCCGCGCTTTCCCCGCGAGGCGGCAGCGTATGCCGAGTACGTGACCTCGCCGTCGCGGCAGCTCGCCCGGATCCCCGAGGGACTCTCCGACGTCGAGGCCGCCGCGCTGCCGCTGGCCGGCCTGACCGCCTGGCAGGCGCTCGTCGAGACCGCCCGTGTCGGGCCCGGCACGCGTGTGCTCGTCCTCGGAGCGGCCGGCGGCGTCGGGCACCTCGCCGTCCAGGTCGCGAAGGCGCGTGGCGCCGACGTGCTCGGCACGGCGCGCCCCGAGAAGCACGCGTTCCTCGCCTCGCTCGGCACCGACGAGGCTGTCGACTACACGACCGGGCCGCTCGCCGGGCGCGTCCGAGACGTCGACGTCGTCTTCGATCTGGTGGGACCGGAGGCCGCGGAAGCAGCCCTGCCGACCCTCCACGACGACGGCGTGCTCGTGACGGCCGCCTCCGGCTCCGGCCTCGGGCCGCTGCGCGACGCCGCGGCCGGCAGGGTACGGGTGATCGGGATCCTGGTGGAGCCGGATCGTGCGGGCCTGGAGTCGCTGGCGGCGCTCGTCTCGGACGGACGGTTGCGACCGCACGTCGCGGAGACGTTCCCGCTCGCGGATGCCGCCCGCGCGCACGAGCGCGGCGAGACGGGACGGACGCAGGGCAAGCTCGTCCTGACGGTCGGCTGAGCGAGCCGCCGGTCAGCGACCGGCGGCGTAGCCCTGCATCCCGCGCGCGTTCGCTCCGGCGCGGAGCACGCCGTCGTCCGTCCGGGCCACGGCGCTGACCCGACCGAGCGACCACGGGTCGGTCACCGTGACGTCGTGGCCGCGCTTGCGCAGGTCGTCGGCGACGGCTCCTCCCCACCGCGACTCCAGCGCAAGTGAACGAGGCTCGGCCTGCCGTGGGTGGAAGGAGGACGGAAAGTGGTCGGTGTGGAAGCTCGGCGCGTCGATCGCGGCCTGCAGGTCGTCGCCGAAGACGACGTGGCGCAGGAACGTGTGCAGCGTCCACTGGTCCTGCTGGTCCCCGCCGGGCGTGCCGAACGCGAGGTACGGCTTCCCGTCACGCAACGCGAGCGAGGGCGACAGTGTCGTCCTCGGCCGCGTGCCCGGCACGAGCGAGGACGGCAGCCCCTCCTCGAGCCAGAACATCTGTGCGCGCGTTCCGAGCGGCCATCCCAGCTCGGCGATCACCGGCGAGCTCTGCAGCCACCCCCCGCTCGGCGTCGCGGAGACGAGGTTCCCGAAGCGGTCGGCGACGTCGAGGTGCACCGTGTCGCCCCTCCCCACCGCCTGCGTCGGCTCGCCGGCGCCGACCTCGCGGCCGGCCGCGACGAGGATCGGCAGGCGACCGCCACCGGGGCGCAGCTCGGCGGACGCAGCTTCGGTCACGAGCCGTCGGCGCTCGTCGTTGTACTCCGTCGAGAGCAGCCACTCGAGCGGGACTTCGACCCGAGACGGGTCGCCGTAGAACGCCTCACGGTCGGCGAAGGCGAGCTTCGCGCATTCGACCACGGTGTGGACGTACTCGGCGTCGGAGAGCTCTCGCAGGTCGAAGCCGGAGAGCAGCGCGAGCTGTTGGAGGAAGACCGGCCCCTGGCCCCAGGGCGCCGTCTTGCACACCGTGAGGCCGTGGAAGTCGTAGCTCGCAGGGGCCTCGAACGTCGCCCGCCAGGACGACAGGTCGCCTCCCGTCAAGAGCCCGCCGTTCGCGGCGGAGAAGCGGTCGATCGCCTCCGCGACGAAGCCCTCGTAGAACAGGACGCGGGCCTGCTCGATCTCCTGCTCGCGCGAGCCGCCGCGCGACTCCTCGACGATGCGGCGGTACGTGGCCGCGAGCTCCGGGTTCCGGAACAGCGTCCCCGGCTCCGGCGGCGGCAGGTAGAGCGCGGCGGATGCGGGCCAGCCGCGCAGGAGCGGCTCCGCCGCGCGGATCGTGCCCGGGATCCCGGGCACGACCGGGTAGCCGTGCTCGGCGTATCCGATCGCGAGCTCGAGCACGTCTGCAAGCCGCCACGTCCCGAACTCGGCGAGGAGCCCGAGCCAGCCGCCGAAGGCGCCCGGCACGCACGCCGCGAGGAGCCCGGTTCCGGGGACGAGCTCGAGCCCTTGGGCGCGGTACCGCTCGATCGTCGCGGCGGCGGGAGCGACGCCCTGCGCGCAGAGCACGAGCGGCTCCCCGCGCTCGGCCGACCAGAAGACGGCGGGCAGGTCGCCGCCGGGGCCGTTCAGGTGCGGCTCGACCACCTGGAGCACGAAACCCGTAGCGACGGCCGCGTCGAAGGCGTTGCCGCCGCGCTCCAGCACCGACATCCCGGCCGCGGTGCCGAGCCAGTGCGTCGAGGCGACCATCCCGAAGGTGCCAAGGAGCTCGGGTCGGGTCGTGAACGGGGTCATATGCCTCCTGCGGCGAGATCGAGAACCTCGGGGGCGGCGCCGCCCGGCCCGACCAGGTGGCACGCCACGAGATGATCCGGCCCGACCGGCCGCAGCTCCGGCTCCTCGTCGACCGACTGGGGCGCCGATCGAGCCGCGAGCGGGCAGCGGGTCCGGAACCGGCATCCCGACGGCGGCGCGAGCGGGCTCGGGACGTCCCCCTCGAGCACGATCCGCGTCCGCGAGCGCTGCTCCACGGGGTCGGGCACCACGGCGGCGGAGAGCAGCGCCTGCGTGTACGGATGCCTCGGGGCCGCGAACAGCTCCTCCGTCGGGGCCTGTTCGACGATCGCGCCGAGGTACATCACCGCGACCCGGTCGCAGAGGAACTCGACCGTCGCCAGGTCGTGCGTGATGAACAGGCACGAGAAGCCGAGGTCGCGCTGGAGCTCGCGGAGCAGGTTGAGGATGGACGCCTGCACAGACACGTCCAGCGCGGAGACGGGCTCGTCGGCGATCAGGAGCGCGGGCGAGACGGAGAGCGCGCGCGCGAGCCCGACACGCTGTCGCTGCCCGCCGGACAGCTCGTGCGGATACCGGTGCCGCAGCTCCGACCGCAGGCCGACCTGGTCGAAGAGCTGCACGATGCGGCGGTCGCGATCGCGCCGTGGCACGAGCTTGTGCAGTCGCAGCGGCTCACCGACGATCTGCCCGCAGGTCATGCGGGGGTTGAGCGACGAGTACGGGTCCTGGAAGACCATGTGCACCTCACGGCGCAGCGGCCGCATCTCGCGGCGTGACAGGTGCGTGACGTCGGTGCCCCGGATCCTGATCGTGCCCGCCGTCGGCTCGACGAGCCGGGCGATGCAGTTGCCCACCGTCGACTTGCCGCTCCCCGACTCGCCGACGAGGCCGAGCAGCTCGCCCGGCCCGATCGTGAGGGACACCCCGTCGACCGCATGCACCGTCCCGCCGCCGCCGAGCAGCTGCGAGCCGACGTGGAAGTGCTTGACGAGGCCGTCGACCTCGAGAACCGGGTCCCCGGTCATGTTCCGGGATGGAAGCACGCCACGAGGTGCGCGGGTCGGATCTCCCGGAGCTCCGGCACCTGCGTGCGCGACAGGTCGTCCGCCCTCGGGCAGCGGGGCGCGAAGGCGCAGTGCGGAAGCGGCGCGGCGAGTGCCGGCACGAGCCCGGGGATCTCCTGGAGGCGATCGGCGCCGCGGCGGGGGATCGCCCCGAGCAGGCCGATCGTGTAGGGATGCTGCGGGTGCGCGAAGAGCTCGTGGACGGGCGCCTCCTCCGCCTTGCGTCCGGCGTACATGACGACGACGCGGTCGGCGATGTCGGCGACGACGCCGAGGTTGTGCGTGATGAGCACGATCGCCGTCCCGAGGCGGTCGCGGATGTCCCGCATGAGATCGAGGATCCCCGCCTGGATGGTCACGTCGAGCGCCGTCGTGGGCTCGTCGGCGATGAGGATCTTCGGGTCGCACGCCAGCGCGATCGCGATCATCACGCGCTGCCGCATACCGCCCGACAGCTGGTGCGGGTACTCGTCCAGCCGGCGCTCGGGTGCCGGGATCCGGACGAGGTCGAGCAGCTCGATCGCGCGCCGCCGCGCCTCGGCGCGCGAGAGGCCGAGGTGCTTCTGGAGCACCTCCGCGATCTGGCGGCCGACGGTGAACGCCGGGTTGAGCGAGGTCATCGGCTCCTGGAAGACGAACGAGATCTCGCGTCCGCGGACGCGGCGAAGCGCCGCGGGCGGCGCCGAGAGCAGGTCGTTCCCCTGGAACACCGCCTCGCCCGTCACCACGGCCGTCTCCGGCAGCAGGCGGAGCAGCGACATCATGGTCACCGACTTCCCGCAGCCGGACTCGCCGACGATGCCGAGGACCTCGCCCGGCGCGAGCGAGAAGGAGAACCGGTCGACGGCCTGGGTCGCGCCGTCGTCCGTGACGAAGCGCACCGAGAGGTCGCGCACCTCCAGCAGCGTGTCGCTCACCGCGTCGTTCGCGGATCGAGGACGTCGCGCAGGCCGTCTCCGAGCAGGTTGTACGCGAGCGCGCAGAGGAAGATCGCGACGCCCGGGTAGACGGCGAGGCGCGGCGCGAGGGAGAGGTAGCTCTGCGCGTCGGCGAGCATCACACCCCAGGAGGGCGTGGGCGGTTGGACGCCGAGACCGAGGAAGGAGAGCACGGCCTCGCCGATGATCGCCGCCGGGATCGTGACGGTGATCTGGACGAGCAGGGTCGAGGTCATGTTGGGGACGATGTGCCGGAAGAGGATGGTCGCGTCGCCCGCACCGTTCGCGACGGCCGCCCTGACGTAGTCCTCCTCCCGGAGCGCGAGCGTCTCCCCGCGCGTCACCCGGATCAGCCCCGGTGCCGCGCCGAGCCCCAGGGCGATCGTCGCGTTCATGAGCGACGGCCCGAGGATCACGGCGAGCCCGACGGCGAGGATCAGGAAGGGGAACGCGAGCAAGACGTCCGTGACCCGGGAGATGACGGAGTCGATCCAGCCTCGGTAGTAGCCGGCGACGAGCCCGATCGGGAGGGCGATCGCCATCGCGAGCATCGTCGCGAGCACACCGGCGACGATCGATGCCCGGGCGCCCCAGATGATGCGGGAGAGGATGTCGCGTCCGAGCTCGTCCGTCCCGAACCAATGGTCGCGGGAAGCATGGGCGAGGATCGCGTTGTAGTCCTGCGTCGAGGCCGAGTACGGCGCGATCCACGGCGCGAGGATCGCGGCGAGCGCGAAGGCGAGCGCGACGAAGAAGCCCGCCACGGCGAACGGCCGCCGCGCGATCCGCCGCCGCAGCAGTCGCCGCCGCCTCGCGCGCGGCGACAGCGCGTCGGCCGGGGCGATGTCCGCGGCGCTGACGTCGACGTAGCTCACGCCGGTGCCGCCACGATGCGGATGCGCGGGTTCAGGAACGAGTACGTGAGGTCCACGAGCAGGTTGACGACCACGTAGCCCGCCGCGACGACGAGCACCACCCCCTGGAGCAGCGCATAGTCGCGCTGGTTGACGGCGTCGATCGTGAGCCTGCCGAAGCCTGCGATTCCGAAGATCTGCTCGGTGACGATCGCGCCCGAGATGAGGACGCCGAGCTGGAGCCCGATGATCGTGACGACCGTGATGAGGCTGTTCCGGAGCGCGTGGACGCCGACGACCGAGAACTCCGAGAGCCCCTTCGCGCGAGCGGTGCGTACGTAGTCGGCGCCGAGCGAGTCGAGCATCGCCGAGCGCATCTGCCGCATCACCACCGCGCTGAGGCCCGTCCCGAGCACGATCGCCGGCAGCAGCATGTGGCGGAGGTTGTCGACGGGATCCTCGAAGAACGGCACGTAGCCGCCGGCGGGAAGCCACTGCAGCCGGACCGCGAAGAGCACGATCAGGAGCAGCCCGAGCCAGAAGTGCGGGACGGAGAGGCCGACGAGCGCGACCGAGGTCGCCGCGTAGTCCGACGTCTTCCCCCGCCGCGTCGCCGCGATGATTCCCGCCCCGACCCCGATCAGAGAGCCGAACAACACGGCGAGGAATGCGAGCTCGAGCGTGATGGGCAGCCGCGTGACGATCGTGTGGCCGACCGGCAGCTTCCGCTGGTCGGTGCCGAGGTCGCCGCGCACGACGTGCCCCACCCAGGTGAGGTACTGGATCGGCAGCGGTCGGTCGAGCCCGTAGTCGTGGCGGATCGCGGCGAGCACCTCGGGGTCGCGGTTCTCGCCGCCGAGGGCGAGGGCCGGGTCACCCGGGAGGGCCCGCACCCCTCCGAAGACGACCATGCTCGCGAGCAGGAGCACGATCAGGGCGGCTCCGGACTTTCGCAGCAGGAAGCCGCCCATGATCGCGATCTTCGTCTAGCCGACGTACCCGGCGTTGTACGCGCGGATCAGGCCGTCGCCGTAGACGACGACGCCGGTGACCTTCTTCGACACGCCGTAGTAGTTCACGGGGTGGTAGAGGTAGATGAGCGGCCGCTGCCGGTGGATGATCTTCATCGCGGCCGTGTAGAGCGTCGTGCGCGCCTTGTCCGTGACCGACTTGCGCGCGCCGTTCAGGATGTAGTCCAGCTTCGGGTCGGAGAACCCGCTGTCGTTCAGGGTCCCCGGCGTCGTGACGAAGCCGTAGATGTTGCCGTCCGGGTCGACGCGGCCCGACCAGCCGACGTTGAAGGCGTCGAACCTGCCCGCGTCCGCGGCGTTCAGCGACGCGACGAACTCGGTCGGCTTGAGCTCCACGTCGAAGCCGGCGGGCTTCACCATCGACTGGATCACCTGACCGAGCCGCGCGGCGACCGGGTCCGTGGCGATCGTCAGCGTCACCTTGATCGGCGTCTGCATCCCGGACGCCTTGACGAGCTTCTGGGCCGTGGCCATGTCCGCCTTGAGCTTGCACTCGAGGCCCTTCGTCGTCACGTACCAGGGGCTGACCGGCGAGATCGGGTAGCAGTCGGGCAGGTTGAGCCCGTTGAAGACGACCTTGTTGATCGCCGTCCGGTCGAGTGCCAGGTCGAACGCGGTCCGCAGGAACTGCGACTTCGCGAGCGGCGTGCCCACGTTCGAGTACGGCTTGAGGAGGCCGTTCTTGTTCCCGATGTTGAGCGTGAGGCCCTGGTAGCCGATCGTCGGTGTCTTGATCACCGCGACCGAGCTCGTCTTCTGCAGCGTCGGCACGTCCGTCGACTGCACCCGGTCGAGCACCTGGATGTCGCCCGCGCGGAGGTTCTGCGTCCTCGCGTTCGGGTCGGTGAGGATCCGGAACACGATCTGGGCGAGGTGCACCTTTGCCTTGGCGTAGTAGTCGTTCGACTTGACGAGCGTGATGTGGTCGCCCGCGACTCGTTCCTTGAACGAGAAGGGACCGACGCAGACGGGGTTCGTGGCGAACTTGTCGCCGAGCGACTCGATCGCCTTCGGCGACATGACCATCCCCGCGCGGTCCGCGAGCTGGGCCGTCAGGGGCGAGAACGGCGTCTTCAGGTGCAGGACGACGGTGTTCGCGCCGTTCGCGTCGACCGAGGCGATCGGCGAGATCTCGCTCGCGCGCGTCGACCCCTTGAGGGTCAGGTGCCGTTCGAGCGACGTCTTCACGGCCGCGGCGTTGAACGGCGTCCCGTCGTTGAACTTGACGCCGCTGCGCAGCTTGATCGTGTACGTGAGCTTGTCCTTCGAGACCTGCGGGAGCGCGGCGGCGAGCTGCGGCACGATGTGGAGCTTCGCGTCGAGGTCGTACAGCTTCTCGCACATGTGGAGGAAGACGATGCGACCGACGAACGTCCGCGCGAGGGTCGGATCGAGTGCATCCGGCTCCTCGGCGAGGCCGATCACGAGCGTCCCCCCGTTCTTCGGCTGCGGGGTGGCCTTGCCGCCTGCCCCAGCAGCGACCGCGAGGCCGAGCGCCGCGACGGCGCAGGCGGCTCCGAGCCAGAAAGCCCGGACGGCGTGCTTCCTTGTCATCTGAACTCCCTGTCCGCGGGATACGGATGCACGTTCCTTCTGCAACGAGAAGAACGCGCAAGACTCTAGATTGGATCCTATTTGTGGTCAAATGGATCCAATACGGGTGGTATGGTCGCGCGCGACGACGCGATGACCGACCGGGCACTTCACGTCTCGACCCCCCTCCCAGAGCCGGACGTTCGCCGTCCGCTCGATCTCCAGCTGATCGCGATCGGCGTCGCGGGTGGCATCCTCTCGGGGCTGCTCGGCGTAGGTGGCGGCGTCGTCATGGTGCCGCTGCTCGTCCTGTGGGCCGGATACCGGCAGCGCGAGGCGCACGCGATGTCGCTCGGGGCGATCGTGCCGATCAGTGTCGCCGGCATCCTCACGTTCGGGATCGCCGGACGCGTCCACTGGCTCGACGCCGTCGCGCTCGCGCTCGGAGCCGTCGTCGGGGCGCGGCTCGGCGCCGGCCTCCTCGTGCGCATCGACGAGCGGGTGCTCAAGATCCTCTTCGGCTGCTTCCTCGTCGCTGCCGCGCTCGCGATGGCGGTCAGGGCGTGAGCTCGGCCGCGCTCTTCATCGCGCTCGCGGCCTTCGGGCTCGGCACCGGGGCGGCGGCGGGCCTGCTCGGCGTCGGCGGGGGAATCCTGATGGTGCCTTTCCTGACGCTCGCCGTCGGCCTGTCGCAGCACGCGGCGGAGGCGACGTCGCTCGTCGTCGTCCTTCCGACGGCGATCGTCGCAAGCGTCGCGCTCCGGCGACGGGGTGTCGGCGATCTCGGTCTCGCCCTCCGCTTCGGCCTCGTCGGTGCGCTCGGCGGCGCCGCCGGCGCGCTCCTCGCCCTCGCCCTCCCTGCCGCGACCCTGCGGGTCGTCTTCGCCGCCTTCCTCACCGTCGTCGGCCTCCGGCTCGTCCACGACGGTGTCCGCGCATGAACGGCGGCGGCGGCCAGGCGCTCGTCGACGAGCTCGCCGCGACGATCCAGGCCCGCGTCCTGAGCGGCGCGATCGCGACCGGCACGCGGCTGCGCCAGGAGAGCCTGGCCGCCGAGTTCGGCGTCAGCCGGACCCCCGTCCGCGAGGCGCTGCGCAAGCTGCAGGCGAGCGGCCTCGTCGAAGTGCAGCCGAACCGGGGCGCGCTCGTGCGCCGGCCGACCGCGCGCGAGGTGCGCGAGGCGTACGAGGTGCGCGCGGAGCTCGAAGGGTTGGCGGCGAGCCTCGCGGCGTCACGGATCCGCGACGACGAGCTCCGAACCCTGCGCACGGCCCAGGAGCTCTTTCGGCACTCGGTCGCCTCGCTTCTCGACTGGCGCGAGCGCCAGCGGTCGGACGAGCCTCGGCACACCGAGGCCCACGACGAGTGGATGGCGGCGAACGACTCCTTCCATCTGGCGATCCACGACGCCGCGGGCAACCGTCGTCTGCGCAAGACCCTCGCCGACCTCCATCAGAGCTTCCCCCGAGACCTGACGTGGATCGTGCTCGGTGAGAACGCCCGCCTGCTCGAGGAGAACGTCGCGCAGCACGAGGCGATCCTCGCGGCCATCGTGAGCCACGATCCCGCGGAGTCCCGACGGCTGATGGCCGGCCACGTCCTGACCGCGGGGGAGCTCGTGACCAGGCGGTTCGAGGAGGGGCGGACGGACGGCGCGCTAGGGTCGGGCTGAACGGCTCGTCGCGCGGCTCAGCCCCGGTATTCGAGCGCGCCGATGTCGGGCTTGCCCACCCGTGGGAGCCCCGTGGAATCGGTCCGCGGCGCATAGAGCCGCATGGCGGCGTCGACGACGTCCGAGAGGCGTCGCGGCCGGCCGTTCCCGTCGAGATCGGCAGGTCCGACCCGATCGGAAGAGGAGCAGCCCGTGCCGTCGATCACGACGTTGTGGGCGAAGACGAGCGCCGCGCTGCAGATGTGCCTGCGCTTCGCGAGAAGCGCGATCACGTTGTTCGCGACGATCGGGCGCTTCCGGCGAAGCACGCTCCCGTACTTCGAGCTCATCCGGATCGACCCGGCGTAGCCGTCGCGACGCAGCGCGCCGGTGAGGATCGTGTTGTTCACGACCCGGACGAAGTGCGGGAGACGCTTCGAGGCGGCGCTTCCGACGATGATGCCCATCCGGGCGCGGTACCCGGGCACGCGCCGGTCCTTCCCCACGAAGACGTTGTTGACGATCGTCGCGTGGTCGACCGAGTTCGTCAGGTAGAGCTGCGCGCCGCCCTCGCGATAGACGCCGAAGTGGTTCCGCTCGACACGGAGGTGGCGCCCGGCGAACAGCTGCACGAGATCCTGGTGCCCGCAGCGGTAGGCGCCGAGCCCGCGGCACGGCAGCGCCCGGTCGAACCGGTTTCCCCGGATCGTGAGGTACGAGCCGAAGCGGCCGTGGACGAAGTCGCAGCCGCGGCAGTCGTGGAACCGGTTGTCCTCGATCGTCACGCGGTGCGACCAGCGCCAGAGGAGGACGCAGAACGTGAAGCGCGGCGAGCGGTCGCCACAGTGCGAGAAGTCGCTTCTGCGGATCGTCACCTCGCGCGAGTCCGGGATCCGCACGGCCGACGAGAAGCGCGTGCCGCGCGCGGTGACGACGAGATCCTCGAGGACGATGTCGCGCGACGCGCGGACGTCGACCAGCGCGTCGCCGCCGATCGGCCCGATGGTGACGTTGCGCACGGTGACCTGCGAGGCGCGGTCGAAGATCAGCCGCTCGATCCTGGAACCGGGCGTGCCGACGATGCGAAGCGGCTTGCCCGTCCGCCAGCGCACGACGATCTCCCGGTACAGGCGCGGTCGCAGCACGATCGTCCCGCCGCGCCCCCGAAGCGCCCGTACGGCGGTGTCGAAGCTCGCCGCGCCGGTGACGCGGACCGTGGACGAGCGCGACGCGGCATGGGTCCCGGCCACCGCGTCGGACGTGACGACGAGGAGCGAGACGACCACGGCTGCGAGGGCGACGCCTGCGCTTCGCGACCGGAACACCGTGACGACCCTATCGCGCACGCGGGAAGAGCCACCACGTCATCCCGAGCCCGAGTGACTCGAAGCCGACGCTCCGGTAGAGCGGCTCGCCCTCGCCCGTGGCGTTCAGCGTGAGGCTCGAGCAGCCGAGCTCGTGCGCGGCGGCGATCGCCGCGAGCGTGAGCGCCGTTCCGAAGCCGCGCCGCCGGCAGCGGGGCGCCACACCCATGTCGTAGACGCCGCCGGTCGCGCCCTCGACATGGAGCACGACATGGCCCGCGATCGTCGTGCCGTCACGCACGACGAGGTGCCGTGCGACGTCGTCGAGCGGCGGGTCGTGGCCGTACGGGAGCTCCGGCGAGCACACGCTGCTGCGTTCGACCGAGCACCCCGCCGACAGGCCCGGGCGCCGAGCCGGGTCGATCCCCATCCAGTGGGGCCGCCAGCCGTCCTGGAAGCCGAGGTCGAGCAGACGGCGCCCGAGCAGCTCGTCCGGCCCGAGCGACCAGCAGCCCACCTCACGCACGCCGCGCTCGACGGCTGTGCGCACGGCCGTCTCGATGTCCGCGCCAGGGCTCGGAAACGCGAGAGTCGCGTGGGTCGAGCCGAGGAACAGCGTCACGCCTCCGAGCTCGATCTGCTCGCGGCCGCGGGCGAGCCACGATCGGTGGTTCCGCTGGACGTCGCGCAGCACGCTAGGCCTTGAAGCCTCCGTACACGCAGATCCCGCCGTCGCGCCAGAAGCAGTCGGGGCGCCGGAAGCCGGCCGCGCGGATGAGCTCGAGCTCCTCGACGAGCCCAACGTAGTAGTCCTCCTCGCCCCACTGGCCGAAGTGCCCTTCCGCTTCCTCCTCCGTGATCCCGTGGGCGGCCATGTGCGCGTACCAGTCGCGGAGCATCTGGCGCCGTTCGGGGCCGTCGGGGTGGATCAGGAGGTCGCCCACCGCGAGCAGGCCGCCCGGCTCGAGCGCCGTGTGGATCGCACGGTAGAGCTCCCGCTTCTCCTCGAGATCGGCAACGTGATGGAGGGCGAGCGTGGCGACGACGGCGTCGCAACGCGGAAGCTCGTCCTGGAAGCGCCCGCGCCGCAGGTCGACCCGGCCGAGATGGTCGGCACACCTCGCCGTGGCGGTCTCGAGCATGCTCGGGTCCACGTCGACGAGCTGGACGCGCACCTCGGGGAGGCCCTCGAGGATCGCGGCCGACAGTGCGCCGGTGCCGGCTCCGAGATCGACGACGTAGCCGTCCGCCGGAATGTTCGCGGCGAGCCAGTGCACGATCGTCTCGAGCATCCGGTCGTAGTGCGGGATGAACGTCCGGATCGTCCGGTCGTACTCGTCCGGCTGGACGCCGAGGTGCCCCGCGACACGGTGCTCGTGCGCCATCCGCCGACCCTACACGCGGTCGCGAGACGGTTCCCGCTTGCCCGCGCGACGCGAGCGGTGTTAGATCCGACCTTCTTGGGGGTGTGTGGCGGATTGCTGTACTGCGAAGAATGCGGCTGCTGTAGCGGGGAGCTCGGCAAGGGCTGGGTCGCCTATGCCTGCGAGGACCCGGACGGCGTCGACGAGCCGCGAATCGTCGTCTACTGCCCACCCTGTGCGGCGTCGGAGTTCGGCTACCGGCCGGCGTTCGCAGAGACCTACGTCTGCGCCTGGGAGCCGCTCGAGACGGAGACGACCGAGGCTCCGTAGCGTCGGGGCCCCCGGGCCGCGCAGACGAGGCTCGGCGCGACTCGCTGGGAACGGCGACGGCGTCGTTTTCTCCCCGGCGCGCCGGGTACACGAACCTCGCTGACGGGGGTCGCCTCGCCGGCGGAGTGAACGCTCCCCTGGTCGCCCCGTCAGCGGAGCGCCGGGCCGCTCTGACACACGATGCCCTCGGCGCCGGCCGCCTCGACATCCCACTCCGTCCCGAATGCATGGAGGCGGCGAACGACGATGCGACCGAGCTCCTCGGGCACGCGGGGGTCGAGCCGAAGCTCGCCGTCGCGGGCCTCGAGACCGAGGATCGCCTGCACGAAGACGAAGGGAGCGGCAGTCGCCCAGGCCTGAGGGCTGCACGCCGTCGGGTACGGGACCGGAAAGCGGCTGACCCAGCGCTCGAAGCCGGCGAAGGCCTCCGGCAGCCGGTGGCCCGTGAAGGAGGCCGCCTCGAGTTGCGCCAGTGCGATCCGATTCGCCTCGTCGCGGAATCCTGCGCGGGCGAGCCCGAGCGCCACGATCGAGTTGTCGTGCGGCCAGATCGTTCCGGTGTGGTAGCCGATCGGGTTGTATCCGCGATCCTCGGTCGACAGCGTGCGGACGCCCCAACCAGAGAACATCGCGTCGGACATCAGCTGACGCGCGACCAAGCCTGCTCGCTCCTGCGGAACGATCCCCGACCAGAGCAGGTGCCCGATGTTCGAGGTCATGGAGTCGATCCGGCGCTTGTCGCCGTCGAGACCGACGACGTAGTAGCCGCCGCGATCGTCCGACCAGAAGTCGTCGTTGAAGCGGCCGGAGAGGTCCTCGGCTTCGCGCTCGAGCCGCCCGGCGAGGTCTGTGTCGCTCCGCAGCCGCCGCGCAAGCTCTGCCACGCGCAGCTTCGCGTCGTAGACGTAGCCCTGGATCTCGGCGGTCGCGATCGGCAGGTGCGGGATCGTCCCATCGGCGAACTGGACGCCGTCCCACGAGTCCTTCCAGCACTGGTTGCCGAGGCCGGCCTGCGAGCGCGTCTGGTACTCGACGTAGCCGTCGCCGTCGCGATCGCCGTACCGGTCGATCCAGTCGAGCGCGGCGTCGATCTTGTCCCATCGTTCCAGGACGAACGCGTCCTGGCCCGTGAAGCGCCAGTACTCCGAGAGGAGGATCAGCCAGAGCGGGGTCGCGTCGGCGGTGCCGTAGTAGGGGCTGTGCGGCATCTCACCCAGCCGCGTCAGCTCGCCGCTTCGGACTTCGTGCAGGATCTTGCCCGGCTCTTCGTCCCTGAAGTCGTCGACCTGCATGCCCTGGAGCGCACCGAGCAGATGAAGCGCCCCGCGCGCGAGGCCGGGGCCGATCCAGAGCGTCTGCAGCGACGTGATCAACGTGTCGCGGCCGAAGAGGGTCATGAACCACGGGAGCCCGGCGGCGGGCAGCACGTAGCGCTCGCCGAGAAGGTCGCCCGTGATGCGTAGGGCCGCGAGGTCGACGACCGATTGCCGGACGACGTCCGTGAGCAACGTGCTCGTCGCCTCGACGCGCGGAATGCGCTCGAGCCAGTCGCTCAACGGCCCCTCGACGAGCTGTTGCCGCGAGCCGAAACCCTCCACCACAGGCTCGAACGTCACGTTGTTCACCCGCACGCCCACCCTGACCAGCGCCACGAACAGGCAGCGCGGCGGCAGCTCGAGCTCCCAGACGGCGTCCGTCCCGTCCACGCGGGGCGGCGCCGCGGCGACAACCTCCTCCGTAGCGCCCTCGACGATCTCGCTGCGCTCGATCCGGATCGTGGTCTCCGCGAGGAACCCCGGCACCTGGTACCGGAAACGCAGCGACTGTCGGCCCCGAGCAGCGGCGACGATGCTGCCACTCCGGTCGCGGACGCCGCTCTTGATCTCGAAGAGGTCGGCGAAGTCCGCCCCGCAGAGGAGCCGCAGCTCGCAGGTGACCGGCTCGGACGACGTGTTGAAGACCGTGAGCTGCTCGAGCGCACCACTCCCCACGTGGCGCAGGCGTCGGACGGCGACGCTGTGGGCACGGAGGCGGGACGTGTCCGGATTCGTGAGGAAGAACGCCGCGGAGTCGTAATCGACCGGCCCGGACTTGAGCAGCGAGAGGGGCTCCCCGTCGAGCCGTAGCTCCCACCTGCTCACGAAGCGCGTGTCCTCGTGCACGAGGCCTCCCGTCGACCCCGGGGCCACGTCGCCGCGTGAGTCGGAGAACATGAACGTCCGCCCTTCCAGGACCGCGATCGCATCGGAGGCGAGCTCGCTGGGCCGCGCTGGCCCTCCTTCTCGCTCCGAGGGCGCCCGGGGTTGCGGATACGGGTCGAGCGGGGTCGGCCGCCGTTCGACCGCGATCCGTTCCTCGCCTGCGCGTCCCTTCGCGCGCACGAGGTAAGGCTAGAACAACCCGGCGCGCGCGAGCACGCGGTTTGTAGCCTTCGGAGTCGTGATCAGGTTCATTGCAGCCGTTGTTCTCGCGGTCGTGCTTCTCGCAGGGTGCGGCGGTGACGACCAGACGCAGAAGACCCTCACGATTCCCTCCGACGGGCGGTTCGCCGCGACGAAGGTGCCCACAGGCCCGGCCTCCCCGGCGTTGTGCCGGGCCAAAGCAGACTCGTTCAGCCGAGCCGCAGAATCGTTCCTCCTCCCCTACCCCTCCGACTCCGACATCTACCGGGTCCTTGCGCGCGTCCAGTTCACGGCGTTTCAGGCCCACCACTGCGACATCGAAGTCCTCCGCCGGGCGGTCGCGCGCCGGCTGACGCCGAAGGAGCTTCGCGAGGTGCTCGCGTTCTTCGGCTTCATGGGCGACGTCGGGCCTGAGCTCGCGAACGCGCCGCAGCACTGAGTCACTGCCGGAAAGCCGTTCGTACGGGATCAGCGACCCCGACGTGCCCGTAGCTATCGGCGGCCGGCGCGCGAGTCGATGAACGCCGACAGCCGCTTCGACGCAGAGTGCGCAAGCACGCCCGTCTCGTCAAAGGTGCGTCTCGAGCCCGCCAGGCAGGCCGCCCACACCCGTCGCAGCATCGGCTCGACGAGGACCCAGGCACGGATTGAGGCCGAGCGCGCGACGCGGGCGAGCGACCGGGCCGCGGCGACTAGGACGCGCCAGGCGCGCGGCGCGCCGACCCGCGCCGCCGACCAACTTCGGGATCCCGCGCGAGCGGCCGCAGCGCCGATCGCAACGGCGCCCGCCGCCGTCGCCCGACCGATCAGCACCACGCCGTCGCGGACCGCGGTGGCGACGAAGCGCGCCGCCGCCCGGAACACGCGCGCGAGGAAGCGGGCGATCGGACGGGATAGTGCTGCCGCAGCGCGGCCGATATGCGCCGGAGCCGCGCGGACGAAGCGGAGCGGTGTACGGCGCCGTTCGCGCCGATCGGTGGGCGGCAGAAGCAGCAGCAAAGCGCCCAGTCCGAGGGCGGCGAAGCCCGGGACGAACACTCCGGCGCCCACCGCGACGGGAGAGGCCGCGATGAGCAGGCCTCCACCGAGAAGAGCCGAGCGCCGACGCCGCGGGGGCCGGTCGGTGTCCAAGAGCACGACGTAGTCGACCGCCGGGTGCCTTTCGTCGACAACGATCGAGGACCCGGCTGGCGGGCGGCGCTCCACGCGAGCGCTCATGCCCTCATGAACGCCGTTCGAAACCTTCGACTGCGCGCTTCCCGCCGGCCGGCGATGCGGAAACCCGCGACCCCCGCCGGCTACGCAGGAGGGACTCCGATCCGACAGATGAGCCGACCGATCGCTATGTCGTTCCGCGTCATTCGGGCGCGTCGCTCGCTCGGCTCGCCCGCACGACATGCCAGGAGGGCGCCGGCGCGCGCAGGCGGCCTACGAGCTGGCACGACCGGCCCGCCGACGGCGGTTCGCGTGGAGCACGGCCCACCTCGACGAGATCGCGGGACTACTTCGGCGTCTGCCGGTGGATCACCGGCTGCCACCCTCTCCTTCGCAGATCCCGTGTCGCAACCCGCAGGGCCGCCATGTGTGTTTGCGGTTCGCTGCCCTGGGAACGCCTTCACCGAGTTCCGAGGAATCGACCGCTGAACTGCATCAGGGCCGGCTTGCGCCGGCCGTGAATCGCTCGAGAAGACTGACAACAGACCAAGGCTCAGCGAAGCCGGGAGGTATCCGTGAAGAGCATTGAAGAGTCGATCGAACTCGATGTCCCCGTCTCGAAGGCTTACAACCAATGGACGCAGTTCGAGTCGTTCCCCCAGTTCATGGAGGGCGTCGAGCGCGTCGAGCAGAGAGACGACAAGCACTTGCATTGGGTTGCCGAGGTCGGCGGCGAGAAGCAGGAGTGGGACGCCGAGATCACCGAGCAGCATCCGGAGCACCGCGTCGCCTGGAAGGCACTCGACCAGGACGGACCGAACGGCGTCGTGACCTTTCACAAGCTCGACGAGGGTCGCACGAAGCTGATGGTGCAGATGGACTACGAGCCCGAAGG
>NZ_DATMBZ010000045.1:0-33616 GCF_035558935.1 Gaiella sp.
TACACCGTCTTCCACGCCGGCCAGCTCGAGTGGCACCCTCGCCGAGAAGGCGACCCCCGCCTCGTCTCCGAGCTCTCCGACGCGATGACGCGCTCGCGGGCGAACCTCTACCGCTACCCGCCGGGCGCCATCGGCCGGCGCCACAGCGACCCGGTCCAGGAGGAGGTCTTCGTCGTCCTCGACGGCACGCTCACGATCCACATGGGCGAGGGGGACGAGCCCGAGCGCCACGAGCTCGAGCGCGGCAGCGTGCTGATCGTGCAGCCCGGCACGGTGCTGCAGCTCTCGAACCGTCACGACGACGAGCTGCGGCTCTTCGTCTACGGTGCCCCGCCGGAGCGCGGCGAGGCGACGTTCCACCCGACGATCGAGTAGGGCTACGAGGCGACGAAGCGGACGATCCGCTCGGCGATCTCCTCGCCCTTGTCCTCCTGCAGGAAGTGCCCGGCGCCCGGGACGATCTCCGCCGGGAGCGCGCCCGGGATGTGCGCCGCCATCAGCTCCGCGTGCGCCGGCGAGAAGACGCGGTCGGAGTCCGAGAAGAGGACGAGCGCCGGCTTCTCCCAGCGCGACAGGGCGGCGCGCACCTCGAGCATCTCTGCGGCGGAGGGATGGTCCGGCTCAGTCGGGACGAGCTCTGGGAAGGCGAGCGGGCCGGCCTTCGCCTCGGCGACCGGGAACGGCGCGTCGTAGCCGCGAACGGCGTCGTCGTCCAGCGGTGAGACGCAGGCGACCTGCACCAGCCGGCTCGCCGTGAAGTCCGGCCCGACTGCCCGGACGAGCTCGCGGAAGCGGAGCCACTGCTCGGACGGCGCGCCGACGCCGACGCCCGTGTTGAGGATCACGAGCCGCTCGACGCGGGCGGGATGCGAGACCGCGAGGCGGAGCCCGGTCGGCCCGCCCCAGTCGTGCACCACGATCGTCAGGCGCGCGAGGTCGAGCTCGAGCACGAACCGCTCGATCGAGCGGTAGTGACCGGCGTACGAGTAGTCCTCCTGCGAGCGGGGCTTGTCCGAGCGGCCGAAGCCGAACAGGTCCGGAGCGAACACACGGCCCACCGCGGAGAGCGCCGGGATCATGCGCCGGTAGAGGAACCCCCACGTCGGCTCACCGTGGAGGAGCAGCACCGGCTCGCCCGCGCCCTTCTCGACGTAGTGCATCCGCAAGCCGTCCTGCTCGAGGTACCGCGGCGTGTACGGCCATCCCGCGAGCTCGTCGAAGCGCTCGTCCGGGGTGCGGTAGGCCTCCACGCGGACGACTCTACGCGCGGGCCCGGGGACGTAGGCTCAGCCCGTGAGCGAGCCCGCCGCCCCGCAGGTGCCGTCGACCCGGCGGATCCTCACCGGCTACTTCGTGCTGTCCGGCCTCTACACGCTGTCGGCAGCGGCGATCTGGGGCGTGAACACGCTCTTCCTGCTCGACGCCGGGCTGTCGTTCTTCGAGGTCTTCCTCGCGAACGCCGCGTTCTCGGCCGGGATGGTGCTGTTCGAGGTACCGACCGGGGTCGTCGCCGACACGCTCGGCCGGCGGGTGTCGTTCCTGCTCTCCCTCGTCGTGCTCGCGGTCACGACGCTCCTCTACGTCGCCCTCGCCGAGGTCGACGCGGGCGTGGTCGCCTTCGCCGTCGTGTCCGTCCTGATGGGGCTCGGCTTCACCTTCTATTCGGGCGCGATGGAGGCCTGGCTCGTCGACGCCCTCGCGGTCACGGGTCATCACGGGCCGCTCGACGGGATCTTCGCCCGCGGCCAGCAGATCACGGGCGCGGCGATGCTCGTCGGGACGGTCGGCGGCGGCCTCCTCGGCCAGATCGACCTCTCGCTTCCCTACCTCGTCCGCTCCGGACTGCTCGTCGCCGTGTTCGGGATCGCCTACGCCGTGATGCACGACGTCGGCTTCACGCCCCGCCGCGTGACCGTCGCCGAGCTCCCGTCTGCGGTCGCCCGCAATGCCCGCGACGGCGTCGCGTACGGCTGGGCGCAGCGACCGCTCCGGCTGCTGATGCTCGCGTCGTTCTTCCAGCTCGGATTCTCGATGTGGGCCTTCTACGCCTCGCAGCCGTACATGCTCGACCTGCTCGGGAGCGACGCCGTGTGGATCGCCGGGCTCGTGACCGCAGGGATCGCGCTCTCGACGATCGCGGGGAACCAGCTGGTCGAGGTGCTCTCCCGGCGCTGCGGCCGCCGCACCACCCTGCTGCTCGGCGCGGCCACCGTCGAGACCGGCGCGGCCGTCGCGCTCGGGCTCGTGTCCTCGTTCTGGCTCGCGCTGCCGGCGCTGCTCCTGATCATGGGCGCGTCCGGAGTGACGAGCCCCGTCCGCCAGGCGTACCTCCACCAGGTCGTGCCGAGCGACAAGCGCGCGACGGTCGTCTCGTTCGACTCGATGATCTCGAACACGGGCGGGGTCGGCGGCCAGGTCGGGCTCGGCGCGCTCGGCGAGAGCCGTTCGGTCGGCGCCGCGTTCGTCGCCGGAGGGATCGTGACGGGCCTCGCCCTACCGCTGCTCGGGCGCGTCCGCGCGATCGGAGGGGCGCCCGACCGGATCGTCGGCACGAAGGCGGGCGTCGAGAGCCCGTGCGCGGCGTCCGGGCTCCCGGCCGTCGCGGCCATCGAGACCGCACCGGTGCAGTAGGGAGGGGCGCCGCCGCAGGGGCGCCCCTCCCTCTCCTCCCCCGGAGAACTACGTGCGGGCCGCGGCGAGCGCGTCCACCAGACCGTGGCCGAAGTACGAGGTCCGGCCTCCCTGCCCCTGGCAGGGAACCGCCGTCGTGAAACCGTCCGCAGCGGGGCACGAACGCGGCTGCGCGCTCCGCTCGACGGCGGCGATGACCGCTCCGGGACTCCACCCCGGATGCATTTGCCGGACGAGCGCCGCCACGCCGGCGGCGTGCGGCGACGCCATCGACGTCCCGGTCAGCACGTCGTAACGGGCCCCGTGGTCGAGCACGGTCAGGCCCGGGAAGGCGTTGTCGTTGAGGAAGTCGAGGAACGGCCAGATCCCCAGGTCGGGGTCGTTGTCCGTGCTCGACCCCGCGGCCAGGACACCGGTCTGGACGACGTCGAGCCCCTGGAAGTAGTCACCGCCCGGCGCGGCGACCCCGACGACGCCCATGCCCGTGTTCGAGTAGTCGGCGATGCCGAACGGGCCGACCGAGGAGACCGCGAGCACCCCGGGGATCTCTGCCGGCGTCACACGGCAGTTGTTCCCGACGTCCCGGGTCACGGCCGCGCCCGGCGGCCAGTCCGGGCTGATCACGTCCTGATCGGGATGCTGCAGGTCCTGTGACTCGTTGCCGGCCGCGGCGACGATCACGACTCCCCGCTGCTGCGCGTACCGCGCGGCATCCTGGAGATCCCGGTAGATCGCACGCTGCTCCGCGTCGTTCCCGCAGAGATAGAGGTACGGGTCGGCGAACAGGCTCAGGTTGACCACGTCGAGCCGCAGGTCTCCGGCGTACCGGAGCGCGGCGGCGACGGAGTCGGCGAAGCAGTAGCTCGCGATCGTGCACGCCTTGATCGCCACGATCGTCGCCTGCGGCGCGACGCCCGCGATCCCGATCCCGTTCACCGGCGCGGCGATGGTCGACGCGACGTGAGTCCCGTGGCCGCCGAGGTCCTGAACAGCTGCCTTGTTCGTGCAGTCGCCGTTCCCGACCTCCTGCGGGTCGGCGGTCGGAGTCGTCGAGAAGATGAACGAGCAGGAAAGGGCGACGTTCAGATTCGGCGCGATGTCCGGATGCGTCATGTCGACGCCGCCGTCGATGACCCCGACGCGCACGCCCCTGCCGGTCGCGACCGCGTACGAGCCACCGGTCGTCGCGTGGATCTGGAGCATGTCCCACTGGCACGGGGCCAGTGGCTCTGACGACGGCACGGCGCCACCCATCACCGGAGCGAGCAGGCTTGTGCACATGGCGACGGCGCTCGGCGTCGTCTCGGCCGGCGATGCCGCCGGCACGAGACAGAGCGAGGCGACGACCGCAACGGCCGCCGCCGCGACCACTCGAAGCTTCCTCATCCGTTCCTCCCCTTGGTTGCCCCCGCTCGTGCGTTCCGACACGAGGTGCGCGCCACACTAACGGCCTCGCGGCCGTGCGACAACCCCGCTGTGCGGTTGGAGCAACGATCTGTTACGATATATCGCGATACAGCGACGAAAGGAGTGCCATGTCGGCATTCGCCATCGCACCAAACCGGTGCCATCGTGAGGATCGGCTCCGGTTCATGACCGGACGGCGCCACCGCCGCCAGCACCACCGCGGTTTCGGGCCGGGCTACGCGTTCGGCCGGCGCGCCGGACGCGGCGACATCCGCGCCGCGATCCTCGTTCTCCTCGCCGAGGAGCCGATGCACGGCTACCAGATCATCCAGGAGCTCGCCGAGCGGACCGGCGGCGTCTGGAGGCCGAGCCCCGGCTCGGTCTACCCCACGCTCCAGCAGCTCGAGGACGAGGAGCTCGTGCGCGAGACCGCCTCCGATTCGGGCAAGCGCGTGTACGAGCTGACCGACGCCGGCCGCGAGCAGGCCGCGTCGACCGAGGCGCCGTGGAGCGCGGTCGCCGGCGAGAGCGAGGACGCGCTCGTCGGACTACGGGACCTCGGCTTCCAGGTGCTCGCCGCGACGCGCCAGGTCGCCCACGCCGGGACAACGGAGCAGATCGAGGCCGCGCAGTCGGTGCTGCGCGACGCGCGGCGCGCGCTCTACCGTCTGCTCGCCGAGGAGGACGAGTAACCGGGTGGGGAGCGGCGGCTCCCCACCGATCCGACGAGCTCGTCAGTCGATCGTGTGCCTCGCGCGGAACAGGCCCTCGGGGTCCACGTCCGCACGGACGCGTGCCAGCCGCTCGTACACCCCCGCCGGGTAGAGCGCTCTCTTGTCGACGCCACGCTCGGCGAAGTGGAAGTACGCGCTGCCCGAGAGCCACGGCGCGAGGGAGGAGCGGATCGCGTCGACGCGCTCGTCGATCGACGCCACGGCCTCCTGTGACGTGACGGCGCCGACCGCGTACACGACGTACGGGGCCTCGAGGTGCGACAGGGCGCCGCCGTTCGGATCGGGGCGTCCGAGCGCACCCTCGAGGTGACGCACTTCGAGCGAGAGCAGCGGCGAGGTGCCGTCCATCGCCGCGACCGCCACGAGCACGCGGACGGCGTCCGCATCGACCCGGTCGAGCATCCACCCCTCGCCCCGGCCGGGGACCGGGCCGGGCGGGTCCCGGTGCAGCTCGGTGAGAGCGCGCGCGGGAATCGTCGCGAACGTGTCGATCTCCGGCCCCAGCGCGCGCAGTGGTGCCAGCAGCTCGCGGCCGCTGCGCTCGTCGCCGAGGTATGCGGCCTCGACCACGACCAGCTGACGGCCGCGGAGCGGCTCCGGCATCTCGGGGATCGGCGGGATCTGCAGTAGGCGGCCGATGGAGGTGACCTCATCCGGCGCATTTCGCGTCCAGTCGGCCCACGCCGCCAGCACATCCTCGGCACGGTCGATCGGCCACATCAGCCAGCCGGCGTACACCTCCGAGACCGGGTAGAGCGCAATCTCGACCTCCGTGACGACACCGAAGCTGCCTCCGCCGCCGCGCAGCGCCCAGAAGAGGTCGGCGTTCGTCTCCGGGTCGGCGCGGACGACCTCGCCGCTCGCGGTGACGACCTCGGCGGCGAGCACGCTCGAGGACGAGAGCCCGTGCTTGCGGGCGAGCCAGCCGACGCCGCCGCCGAGCGAGTAGCCGACGACGCCGACGTCGGAAGCGGAGCCGTGGAGCGCGGTGAGACCGTGCGGGACCGCGGCGTCGACGACGTCCGCCCAGATCGTCCCGGCCGCGACGCGGGCGACGCGCGCCACGGGGTCGATCTCGACACCGGTCATCCGGGACGTGTTGACGAGCAGCGTGCCGTCCAGCGGCGCACCGGCCCCGTGCCCCGTGCCCTGGACGGCGACCTTCAGCCCGACGAGCCGGGCATGCTCGACGACGTCGACGACGTCGTCAACCGTCTCGGGCAGCGCGACGGCCGCGGGGCGCTGATCGACGGCGAGGTTCCAGGCGCGCCTGGCGTCATCCCAGCCCGCGTCCCCGGGAAAGAGGAGGATGTCCGGCGAGGACGCGGTGCGGGTCGGGTTTCCGGTCTCGATGAGCTGCGCCATGTGAAAGTCTCCTGTGCCTTCGGGGTCGTGCCCCGAGCGTCGCTGCGGCATCCGGCGCGATCGGTGCGGTTGTCCGCACCGGCCGCGGGCGCAGACCGGCGTTCTTGCCCGCCGTCAACGACGCGCGACGAGCGCCTCGGCCGCGGCGGCGGCGAGCCCGGCAGCGTCGCGCCGCGCGGTCTCGGCCGAGCCGGCGAGCTCGACCAGCGTCAAGCAGCGAACATCGTCGGGTAGCGCTCCGAGGTCGGCGTCGCCCGCCACGACCGCGACTGGCGTCCCTGCGTCGCGCGCCGTGCCGATCACGTGCCCGACGACCTTCCCGGCGACGGAGGTCGCGTCGACGTGCCCCTCGCCCGTCAGCGCCAGCGAGGACGATCCCAGCGAAGCCCGGAGGCCGACCGCGTCCGCAACCAGGGCTGCCCCCGCCACGAGCCGCGCGCCCAGGACAGCGAGGCCTCCGGCCAGGCCCCCGGCGGCTCCCGAGCCCGGCAGCCTCCGGACGTCGACGCCGTGGGACGCGCGATAGCGCTCGGCAAGGCGTTCCAGCCGTTGCTCCAGCCGGCGTACGTCCTCGGCGTCCGCACCCTTCTGCGGTCCGAACATGCGGGCCGCGTCGACGAACGTCGTCGACACGTCGCAGGCGACCACGACCTCGGCATCACGGAGATCGAAGTCGAGCGCCTCGAGCGCGCCGAGCCCTCCGTCCACCGTCGCGGAGCCGCCGAGGGCGACCACGATGCGCCGCAGGCCGTCGTCGAGCGCAGCTTCGATCAGCTCGCCCGTGCCCGCCGTCGTCGCCCGGAGCGGGTCGTTCGGCCCGCTCACGAGGGCGAGCCCGCTCGCACGCGCCATCTCGATCACCGCGGTGTCGCCGCGGACGGCCCACTCGGCCTCGACCGGGTCGCCGAGCGGTCCCGTGACCCGCGTGGTGCGGCGGCTGTCGAGATCGGGGCAGAGGACGTCGAGCGTGCCCTCACCTCCGTCCGCAAGGGGCAGGCGAGCCGCGGCACGCCCTGTCCGCTCGACTCCAGCGGCGAGCGCATCGGCCGCCTCGCGTGCCGTGAGCGTGCCGCGGAACTTGTCGGGGCAGCAGAGGACCGGGCGGTCGGCCTTCACCGGACGCGCATCAGCTCGGCGGCGCGCTCGGCGACCATCACCGTCGGCCAGTTCGTGTGCCCGCGTGGAAGAGCCGGGATCACGGAGGCGTCGACGACACGGAGCCCGTCGACGCCCCGGACGCGGAGATCCGGCGTGACGACGGCGTCCTGGTTTTCACCCATGCGACACGTGCCGACCGGGTGGTAGAGCGTCTGCGAGCGCGCGCGGAGATGGGCGTGGAGGGCGTCGTCGTCGGTCGCGTCGGCGCCAGGCAGCAGCTCGCCGGACACGTGCCGGGCGAGCGGTTCGGCCGAGAGGATTCGCCGGGCCCTGCGGATGCCTTCCAGCAGCACCGCGGCGTCGCGACCTCCGGGGTCGGTCAGGTAGCAGGGATCGATCTCGGGCGCGTGGAGCGGATCCGACGAGGAGAGCCTCACCTCTCCGACGCTCCGCGGCTGGAGGACGACGGCCGCGATCGTGACCCCGTCCTGCGACGGTGGCACCGTTCCCTCCTCCTCGAACAGCACCGGCGCGAAGATCAGTTCGAGGTCGGGCCCGGCCACCGACGGCTCGGTGCGGACGAACGCAGCGGCCTCGGCGACGTTCGACGTGAGCGGGCCGCGGCCCAAGGTGAGCCACGCGAGGACGTGACGCAACCGTTCGGCGCTGAAAAGCGTCTCTGCGTCGACCGCTGCAAGCACGCCGTTTGCGAGATGGTCCTTGAGGTTCTTGCCGACGGCCGCCGACGCCACCTCGACGGCGATGTCGTGCCGCTCGAGCTCGTCCGGAGGCCCGATCCCGGAGAGCAGCAGCAGCTTCGGGGTGTCGATCGCGCCGGCCGCGAGCACGACCTCGCGACTCGCGTGTGCCTCCTCCTCGTTCGCCGTCTCTCCAGGTCGGTATGCGACTCCGCGGGCCTTTCCGCGGTCGACGAGCAGGCGCGTGACGTGCGCGCCGGTCACCACCGTCAGGTTCGGGCGGCGCATGGCCGCGCGCAGGTAGCCGTCCACCACGCTGTGACGACGGCCCCTCCGGATCGAGACCGGCGTCAGGCCGACGCCCTCGTTGTCGGCGGCGTTGAGGTCGCGGGCGGCAGGGATCCCGGCTGTGGCCGCCGATTCCAGGAAGTCGAGTGTCAAACGGCTCGGATGCCGCTGCGTCGCGCGCGGGAAGTGCGCATCGCTGCGGGCGTACGCCGGAGCGACGTCGTCCCAGCCCCATCCCGGAGGCCACGCGTCGTGGTCGGCCCGGTGGCCGCGGATCGCCATCATCGCGTTGATCGACGACGAGCCGCCGAGGACCCTGCCGCGGGGAAAGACGACCCGGCGGTCGTCGAGCGCGGCCTGCGGCGCCGTCCGGTAGCCCCAATCGAGCGGCGATCCGAACAGCTTCGAGAAGGCGGCGGGAACGCGGACGTTCAGCTTGCGGTCACGCGGCCCCGCCTCGAGCAGCAGAACGCTCGTCGATGGATCCTCGCTCAGCCTGGCCGCGAGCACGCAGCCCGCCGACCCGGCCCCGACGACCACGACGTCGTACACCCTCACCGTCCCTCGAGCTCGACCCAGTGAGGCCACTCGGCGCGCATCTGCGCGCGGTGGCGCATCGCGTCGGCGGGCTTCGCGTGATGCGCGTCGAGGTGCTCGACGATCGCGTCGGCGCCGTGGACGACGGTCTCCCCGTCGACGAGCGTGGGAATCGAGCGAAAGCCGGTGGCGGCCTCCATCGCGTCGCGCTCGTCCCGGTCGAGTGGAACGGTGCGCGCGACCCAGTCGACCTCGAGCTCTGTGAGGCGCAGCCTGACCCGGTGGGAATGAGGGCACCACTCGGCCTGCCAGAGCTCGAGCACGTTCGCATCGTCGCAGAGTCGGCACGTTCTCGGCACACACACGTCACGTCTCCCGCGCTACGTTGTCTCCCATGGCGACGGTGACGACACCCTGGGGCCGGGCCACGACGGTCGATGAAGTGTCGGTCGCGCAGCGGGCCGGCGAGAAGCGGTTCACGACCCGTGTGGAGCTGCTCGAATCCGCGGGCGGCGAGCGGCTGGTGCGCTTCTCCTACGCGACGAGCGGGAGCGCGCGGCGCGGCCCCGTCACGCTCCGCGAACGCGATCTCGCACGGCTTCGCGCAGCGCTGGAGCGGTCGCCCGACCTGAGACGTGCGCTCGAGGAGGCCGGCATGGGCGGCTGAGAGGGACGATGGATGCCGCGGGCCCGGGGCCCCCCGGTCACGCCCGGGCGAGGGCGTCGGCCCGCACGCGGCCACGCGCCGCGGCGATCAATCCCGCGAGCAACGGGACTCCGCCCGTTGGCCCGAGCAGCGGGTCGACCGCGTGCTCCGGGTGCGGCATCAGCCCGAGCACGTTGCCCTCGCGGTTCGAGACGCCTGCCACGCGGTCGCGCGAGCCGTTCACGTCCTCGGTGTATCGCAGGACGACCTGGCCGTGGGCGAGCACGTCGCCGTACAGCTCGTCGTCGACGACCCAATTGCCCTCACCGTGCTTGATTGGGATGACGAGCTCGTCGCCCGGGTCGCACGACTCGGTGAACGGGGTCGCGGCCGACTCGACGACGACGGTCACGTCCGCGCACAGGAATTCGAGCTGCCGGTTCCAGCGGAGCACGCCGGGTAGGAGACCGGCCTCGCAGAGGATCTGGAAGCCGTTGCAGATCCCGAGCACCGGCCCGCCGTCCGACGCGAACCTGCGAACCGCATCCATCACCGGCGCCACGCGCGCGAGAGCGCCGCAGCGAAGGTAGTCCCCGTACGAGAACCCACCGGGAAGGACAAGGCCTGCGACGCGTTCGGGGAGCTCCGTCGCCGTGTGCCACAGGGCGACGGGCTCGGCTCCGAGGCGGTCGAGCGCGAGGCGCGCGTCGCCGTCGTCGTTCGACCCGGGGAACGTGACAACGGCGATCCGGGGGCGTGGCTCGGTCACGCGTTGCCCTCGACGATCTCGAAGCTCTCGATCAGCGGATTGGCCAGGAGCTCCGCACACATGCGCTCGACCTCGGTTCGTGCCGCGTCGAGGTCGGCAGCCTCGACCTCGAGGTCGACGAGCCGGCCGACCCGCGCGCTCGTGACGGCAAATCCGAGCGTCGCGAGGGATCCCTGGACGGCTTCTCCCTGGGGATCGAGGATCCCCGTCTTCGGTCGGATCAGCACGGTCAACTTCACAGGATCACGTCCGGCGCGGCGAGATAACGGGCGAAGGGAATCTCGGTGAGACGCTCGAAGGCCTCCACGTACCGGGCGCGCGTCCCGGCCACCACCTCGGGCGGCAACTCCGGCCCGGGCGCGGTCCGATCCCAGCCGGTGCCGAGACACCAGTCGCGGACGTACTGCTTGTCGAACGACGGCTGCGGCGCCCCCGGGGCATAGCCGTCGGCGGGCCAGAATCGCGACGAATCGGGAGTCAGCGCCTCGTCGGCGAGCGTCACCGCACCCTGCTCGTCGATGCCGAACTCGAACTTCGTATCGGCAAGGAGGATGCCCCTCGCCTCGGCGTGCTCGACGGCGAAGCGGTACAGCGCGAGCGCGGCGTCCCGGGCCTTCGCGTACGGCTTCGCGCCGCAGAGCGATGCCGCGTCGTCCTCGGTGATCGTCACATCGTGTCCTTCGGTCGCCTTGGTCGCGGGCGTGACGATCGGCTCGGGGAGCCGCTCGGACTCGCGCAGCCCACCCGGCAGGCGGTGGCCCGAGATGGCCCCTGTCGCGCGGTAGTCCGTCCAGCCCGAGCCGGCGAGGTAGCCGCGCACGACGATCTCCACCGGAAGCATCTCGAGGCGCCGACACTCGAGCGATCGTCCGTCGTCACGCAGCGCGACGAAGTGGTTGCGGACGATGTGCCGCGTCCGCGCGAACCAGAAGGCCGAGAGCCCCGTCAACACGCGTCCCTTGTCGGGGATCTCGGTCGGGAGCACCACGTCGAAGGTGGAGATCCGATCCGTCGCCACGAGCAGCAACGTCTCGCTGTCGAGCGCGTAGAGCTCGCGCACCTTGCCGCTCCCGACGTGCAACGCATCAGGCATGCAGAGGCGCCTCCCGCGCCGCGACGAGCGCCCGCAGGCGCTCGAACACGGTGTCGACGTGCGCGGTATACGCATCGAGCGAGAAGACGCGGTCGAGGTCGACGCGGCCGGAGATCTCGGCATCTGCCCGAGCGAGCTCACGGAAGTCGAGCTCCTCGTCCCACGCCCTCGCCGCGTGCCGCTGGACGATCCGGTAGGCGGCCTCGCGCGAGAGCCCGCTCTCGACGAGCGCCGACAACAGTCGCTGGCTGAAGAACACCCCGTGACCGGCGTCGACGTTCGCCCGCATTCGCTGCGGCCGCACGACGAGGCCCTCGACGAGCCACGCGAACCTGTCCAGCATGTAGTCGATTGCGAGGAACGAGTCCGGGATCACGACCCGCTCGGCGGACGAATGGGAGATGTCGCGTTCGTGCCAGAGCGCGACGTTCTCCAGGCCGACGAGCGCGTGTGCCCTGAGGACCCGCGCGAGACCGCAGATGCGCTCGGCGACGATCGGGTTTCGCTTGTGGGGCATCGCCGAGGACCCCTTCTGGCCCCGGCCGAAGGGCTCTTCGACTTCCCGAACCTCGGTTCGGGCGAGATGGCGGATCTCGGTCGCAAAACGCTCGAGCGACGAGCCGAGGAGCGCGAGAGTGCCGAGCAACTCGGCGTGTCGGTCACGCTGAAGGATCTGGGTCGAGCTCGGTGCCGCATCGAGCCCGAGCTGCTCGCAGGCAATGCGCTCGACCTCGGGGTCGATGGCTGCATACTGGCCCACCGCGCCCGAGAGCTTGCCGACGCGGAGCCCTTCGAGAGCTCCCTCGATGCGCGACCGTTCGCGGTCCAGCGTGAACGCCCAGCCGACCAGCTTCAGCCCGAACGTCGTCGGCTCGGCATACACGCCGTGCGTTCGACCCATGCAGAGCGTGTCGCGATGCTCCTCGGCTCGCGCGACGACGACCCGGAACGCCCGCTCGAGCCCCTCGAGCACGAGTGCTCCGGCGTCCTGCACAGCGAGCGACAACGCGGTGTCGAGCACGTCCGACGAGGTGAGGCCGAAGTGGAACCAGCGGCCGTCCTCCCCGAGCTGCTCGGCGACCGCGTCGACGAACGCCGCCACGTCGTGGTTCGTCGTGCGCTCGATCTCCGCCACCCGAGCAGGGTCGGGCGCAACGGCCGTCGCCCGGATGCGCTCCACCGCCTCCGTGGGCACGACTCCGAGGCGCGCCCAGCCCTCGAGCGCCGCGAGCTCCACGGCGAGCCATCGCTCGAGCGTCGCTTCTCCCGACCAGATCCGCGTCATGGCGGGGCGGGAGTAGCGCTCGATCACACGGTCATCCTAGATGTCGCTCCGGGCGACTCCGGCGGCCGGCGGCGGCGCGTCGCGTCCTCGACGACGCGGAATCGGCACGAAGGCGACACGAAGTCGTGTCCTTTGTTGCCTGAAATGACGATAGAATAGAAAGTGGGTGGTGGGTTGGGGTGCCCCAGCAGAAACCCGGTCTTTGCGACATCGATCGGCGACTACGTCTCGGCCTCGAGGGCGATGTCGCCCCGCCTGCGACAGCCGTCGATGCGAATGAGGTCGGACGCGGCGTAGGCGCGTTCCCGAGCCGCGGCGAGGGTGGCGCCCGTTGCCGTCACACCCAGCAGCCGCCCGCCGTTCGTGACGAGCTGACCGTCTCGCAGCGCCGTCCCGGCGTGGAAGACGAGCGCTCCGGAGGCCTCGGCCTGCTCGATGCCCTCGATCGGCGTCCCCCGGTTGCCGGCGGCGGGATAGCTGCCAGCCGCGAGAACCACCGTCACGGCGGCGCCGTCCCGCCGGTCGAGCGAGGTCCCGGCGAGAGATCCCGTCGCAGCGGCCGCGAGCGCCTCGAGTAGATCACCTTCCACGAGCGGCAGGACCGACTGCGTCTCCGGGTCGCCGAACCGACAGTTGTACTCGAGGACACGCGGCCCAGCGGCCGCCAGCATCAGCCCCGCGAAGAGCGTGCCGACGAACGGCGTGCCCCGGTCTGCGAGCTCGGCCAGGACCGGTCGAATGCACGTCTCGACGAGATCTGCCTCGTCGCCGTCGAAGGCAACGGGCGCGAACGATCCCATGCCGCCGGTGTTGGGCCCTTCGTCTCCGTCGTGCGCCCGCTTGTAGTCGCGCGCGGGCGCAAGCGAGATCGCCTCCCGTCCGTCGCAGAGGGCGAGGAGCGACAGCTCCGGGCCGTCGAGCAGCTCCTCCACGAGCATCGTCCGGTCGTGGCCGCCTGCCTCACCGAGCGCATCCTCGAGCTCGGCGTCGGTCCGACAGACGACGACGCCCTTGCCGGCGGCGAGCCCGTCCGCCTTCAACACGCACGGCGCGCGTGGCTCGTCGAGGAGCCGCGCGGTCGGCACTCCTGCGGCCGCCATGACCTCCTTCGCGAACCGCTTCGAGCCTTCGATCCGCGCGGCGGAAGCCGACGGCCCGAAGACGGGAATCCCGGCATGGCGAAGGGTATCGGCGACCCCTGCGACGAGCGGAGCCTCCGGGCCGACGACGACGAGGTCGGCGGCGAGCGACCGCGCCAGCTCGCGGAGGCCGTCGCCGTCCTCGGCCGCGACCGGATGACACGTCGCGAGCATCGCGATGCCCGGGTTGCCGGGCGCCGCATGGAGCTCGGTGAGCGTCGGCGACGAGGCGAGCCGCCACGCGAGGGCGTGCTCGCGACCGCCCGAGCCGACGACGAGAACCCGCATTCCGGCGAGTCTACGAGGGAGGCCTGCCGACCCGGCCGGAGTGCTTCACGGTTGGAGCGCCAGCACCGCGTCGCGCGAGGCGCCCGTCCCGACGAGGGTGACGGGGACATCGAGCGAGCCCGCGACGAAGGCGACGTAGTCGGCGGCAGCCGGCGGGAGCGCCGGCCCGGCCAGCTCCTCGAGCCAACCGGGCAGCGTCTCGAACACCGGCTCGCAGTGGTGGAAGTCCGACTGGTGAGCGGGGAAGTCCTCGGTCTCCTCGCCGTCCGGGAGGCGGTACCTGACGCAGACCGGAATCTCGTCGAAGTCCGACAGCACGTCGACCTTGGTCAGTGCCAGGGATGTGATCCCGTTGACGCGCACGGCGAAGCGGAGCGCGACCAGGTCGAGCCAGCCGCAACGGCGTTCGCGGCCGGTCACGGTGCCGAACTCGCCGCCGAGCTCGCGGACGCGATCCTGCGCCGGCCCGGTGATCTCGCTCGGGAACGGGCCCTCGCCGACCCGGGTCACGTAGGCCTTCGAGACGCCGACGACCTCGTCGATCCGTTGCGGCCCGATCCCGAAGCTGACCGCGGCGCCGGCGGCGATCGGGCTCGACGACGTGACGAACGGGTATGTGCCGTGATCGAGGTCGAGCAGGGTGCCCTGGGCGCCCTCGAACAGGACGTCGCGGCCGTCGCGCAGCGCGCGGTCGACGAGGAGGGACGTGTCCTCCACGTATGGCGCGAGCCGCTCGGCGTGCGCCAGTGTCTGCGCAACGACGTCTTCGGCGTCGAACGGCTCGATTCCGTAGACGCGCTCGAGCCACACGTTCTTCTCGCCCGCAGCGAGCTCGACCTTCTCGCGCAGGATCTTCGGGTCGAGGAGGTCCTGGACGCGGATCCCGATACGCGTCGCCTTGTCCGCGTACGCCGGACCGATCCCGCGGCGCGTCGTGCCGATCTGCAGGTTGCCGAGCCGCCGCTCGCGCGCGCCGTCGAGCGCGACGTGCCACGGCATGATCAGGTGCGCGTTGCCGGAGACGAAGACCAGCCCGTCCGTGCGGTGACCGCGCGCCTCGAGGTCGTCGAGCTCCTCGATCAGCACGGCGGGATCGACGACGCATCCCGCGCCGATCGCGCTCGCGACTCCCGCGACGATGCCCGACGGGATTGCCCGGATCTTGTACGTCTCGCCGTCGACGACGATCGTGTGCCCGGCGTTCGGCCCGCCCTGGTAGCGGCAGACGAGGTCGGACTCCTGGGCGAGCAGGTCGACGATCTTCCCCTTCCCCTCGTCGCCCCACTGCGCCCCGACGATCACGGTCGCAGGCACGTGACCCATTCTCGCATGCGCCCCGGTCCTCGTCGGCCATTACGCTCGCGACGTGCTCGTCGGCCGCACGCAGCTCGCCCGGGAGCTCGTCGCGCTCGGCATGCGGCCCGGAGCGGTCGCACTCGTCCACTGCCGCATGTCGGCTCTCGGCACGGTGGTCGGCGGTGCGGAGACGGTCGTCCGCGCGCTCCTCGACGCCGTCGGCCCGGAGGGGACGCTCGTCGCGTATGTCGGGTGGGAGGACGGACCGCCTGACGACCTCGATGCGCTCGCCGTCGCCGACCGCGAGCTGGTGCTCGCGGAGCAGCCCGTCTACGACTCGGCGGTGGGGCGTGCACGACGCGACCACGGCCGGGTGGCCGAGGCGCTTCGCACCTGGCCCGGCGCAATCCATTCCGGTCACCCCGAGGCGGGGGTCGCCGCCGTCGGCCGCGAGGCCGAAGCGATCGCGCTCCCCCACCCGCTCGACGACGGGTACGGGCACGGCACGCCCTACGCGCGCGTCGTCGAGCGCGCCGGCCAGGTCGTCCTCCTCGGCGCGCCGCTCGACACGGTCACGCTCGTCCACCATGCCGAGGCGATCGCGCGTGTGCCCGGGAAGCGCCGGGTCGAGTGGCGGTGCCCGGTGCGCGTCGACGGCCGGCGCGAGTGGCGCACGCTGCACGACATCGACACGAGCAATGGCGCGTTCCCGTACGAACAGCTCACCGGCGGCGTCGACTACGTCGAGTTCTTCGCCCGGGCGGCGCTCGACCGCGGCGCCGGTCGCAGCGGGCCGCTCGGCGCGACCACGGGCCACGTGCTCGACGCACGGGAGCTCACGGAGTGCGCGGTGGAGCTGATCGAGTCGGCTTTCGCGCAGTCCTAGCCGAGCCGCTTCAACGCCGCGCCGAGCGACTGCCCGCCGTCGAGCGTCGGTGCGAACAGGTCGCCGTGCTCGGCGAGGCGCTCGAGGGCGACCGCCATCGTGAACCGCTCCGGGACGACGTCCTCCGTCAGCTCCTCCCAGCGGAGCGGCGTCGACACGGGCGCGGACGGCTTCGGCCGTACCGAGTAGACGGAGGCGAGCGTCTTGCCGTGACCGTTCTGCCGGTGGTCGACGAGGATGCCCTCCCGCTTGCGCTTGAGCCACTCGGTCGTGACGACTCCCGGATTGTCGACCTCCAGCCGCCGCGCGACCGCTTCGGCGAAGGCGTACGTGTCGTCGAAGCCGTAGCGGCGCGTGATCGGAACGAGCACGTGGATGCCGTCGGCGCCGCTCGTCTTCACGTACGCACGCAGATCGAGCGACACCAGCAGGTCGTGCAGCAGGTGCGCGACGCGGATGCAGAGCGAGAACTCGCCGTCGGGCGGGTCGAGGTCGAACACGACGTAGTCGGGACGGTCGGGCTTGTCGACCCGCGAGTACCACGCGTTCATGTCGATGCAGTTCATCTGCACCATCCACTGCAGCGCTTCGCGGGTGCCGACGAGCGGGAAGTCGACCATCCGCGACTCACCCGTGCGACGGACCGTGCGGAACTGGCGCGTCGGGATCCAGGACGGCATCCCCTTCGGCGCCTGTTTCTGGAAGTACGCCGGCGTGCCGACGCCCATCGGGATGCGCTTCATCGTGAACGGCCGGTCGCGCAGGTGGGGGAGGATGGCCGGAGCGATCGACCCGTAGTACGCGAACAGGTCGCCCTTCGTCACTCCGACGTCGGGGAAGAGCATCCGGTCGGCGCTCGTCAGCCGGACGTCGCGAGCCACCCCTCGAGTCTATGCAGCAACCCCGACGCGGCCTGCCGCGCGGGCGGCTGGACGGTCTACGCCGCAGCCCCTGCGAGGTCGGCGAACTTCGCGTACCGGCGCAGGAAGCTGAGTTTCACCGAGTCGGTGGGGCCGTTTCTGTGCTTCGCGAGAATCAGCTCGGCCAGCCCCTGCTGGTCGGACTCCTCGCCGTTGTAGTACTCGTCGCGGTAGACGAAGAGCACGAGGTCGGCGTCCTGCTCGATCGAGCCCGACTCGCGCAGGTCGGAGAGGATCGGCCGCTTGTCGTGGCGCTGCTCGACGGCGCGGGAGAGCTGCGACAGCGCGAGGATCGGCACGTCGAGGTCGCGCGCGAGGACCTTCAGGTTCCGCGAGATCTGCGAGACCTCCTGCACGCGGTTCTCCGCCGTCCCGCCGGAGGTCATCAGCTGGAGGTAGTCGACGACGATCAGCCCCAGCTCCGGTTGGCGCGCCTTCAGCCGCCGTGCCTTCGAGCGGAGCTCCATCATCGTGATCGAGCCGGTGTCGTCGACGAAGATCGGCGCCTTCATGAGCTTGTCGCAGGCGGCGGTGAGCCGCGGCCAGTCCTCCTGCGTCAGCTTTCCCGAGCGTACGCGCTCCGACTCGACCTTCGCCTCGCTGCACATCAGTCGCTGCGTGACCTCGGCCTTCGACATCTCGAGCGTGAACAGCGCGACGGGCGTCTGGCTGCGGACCCCGAGGTTGGCGGCGATGCAGAGGCCGAGTGCGGACTTCCCCATCGAGGGACGCGCAGCGAGGATCACGAGGTTGCCCGGCTGGAAGCCCGACGTGAGCCGGTCGAGCTCGCGAAAGCCGGACGGGACGCCGGTGACGTCGGCGCCCGCCTCGTAGAGCTTCGTGATCCGCTCGAAGCTCTCCGTGAGGAGCGGCCCGATGTGCGCGAAGTCGCCGCGTACCCGCTCCTGCGAGAGGTCGAAGACGATCTGCTCGGCCTGATCGACGAGCTCGCTCGTCTCGCCGACCCGCTCGCGGCCGAGTCGCGCAATCTCCTGGCCGGCACGGATGAGCCCCCGCAGGGTCGCGGTCTCCTTGACGATGCGGGCGTAGTGCTCGACGTTCGCCGTCGCGGAGACGAGCGCCGCGAGCTCGGCGACGCGGGCCGTCCCACCGATCTGCTCGAGCTCGCCGCGCTCCTCGAGCTCGTTCGCGAGCGTGATCGCGTCGACGGGCTCGCCCTTCGCCCAGAGTGCGAGACAGGTGCGGTAGACGGTGCCGTGCGAGCCGCGGTAGAAGTCGGAGGCGTCGACGATCTCGGTGACCGCGCCGATCGCGGTCTCCGAGAGGAGCATCGCGCCGAGCACCGCCTCCTCGGCCTCGAGGTTCTGGGGCGGCACGTCGGCCAGCGGCATTGCGTGCGTCGCGCTCACGGCGCCGGATCAAACCTGTCGGCGACGGCCACGTCCAGAACGACCCGCCGCCGGTGGGTGACTCCCGCACGAGCAGGGAGAACGGAACACATGTTCCCATTGTATCCCCAGAGCCGGAGGGGTTCTCCACCGGGCATGCACACGCGGCCCGCGCGTCGAAGTCGCTCGGAGCGCACGATTCGTCGCGTCGTCCACAGCCGGCAGTTCGCGGCTGTGGGCTATGTGGAAAGGCCTGTGGACGGAGGAGGGCCCCGCGGGGCCCTCCCGTCAGCTCGTCTCTGCGTCGCTCGGCTCGCTGTCCGGCTCGGGCTCTGCGAGAGCCGGCTCGTCCTCGACGAGCACGTCCTCGGCGAACGCCTCCTCGGTCGCGCGGAGCGCATCGTCGTGCGCCTCGGCGGCCGCCTGCTCCTCTGCCCGTTCCGCGGCCTCGAGCGCCTCGAGCTCCTCCTCGGGCGGCAGCTCGCCGCCCTCGGGGACGACGAGGGTCTTGACCTCGGCGGTGACGCCCTCGAAGACGTGGATCGGGATCGAGTAGCGCCCGATGCGCTTGATCCCGTCGAGGTCGACCTTCCGCCGGTCGACGCGGATCTTCCGCGTGCGCCAGAGCTCCTCGGTGATGTCGGTCGGCGTGACCGAGCCGAACAGCGCTCCCGTCGGTCCGGCCTTGACCTCGAACCGGAGGACGGTCTTCTGGAGCGTCGCCGCGATCTCGGCGGCGTGCTCGGCGGACCTCGCCTCGTGGCGGGCCCGCTCCTCGTCGATCCTCTTGATCTCCGCCACCCGACCCGGGGTGGCCACCTCGGCCAACCGCCGGGGCAGCAGGAAGTTCCGGGCATAGCCGCGCTTGACGTCGACGACCTCGCCCTTCAGGCCGAGCTTCTCGACGTCGCTCGTCAGGATGACCTCCATCACGACCCCTGGACGTTCGGCAGCAGCGACATCTCGCGGGCCCGCTTGACCGCCACCGCGACCTGACGCTGGTGCCGGCGGCACGCGCCGGTGATGTGGCGGTTGCGGATCTTGCCCCTCTCGGAGACGTAGCGCCGCAGCTGGTTGGCGTTCTTGTAGTCCACCTCGGCAACCTTGTCCTTGCAGAAGTGGCAGCTCTTGCGCCGGCCCCCGGTCGCCCCGGGGCCCGGCCGCTTGCGCGGTTGGGTCTTCAAAGCCATGTGGGCGGCCTCCTAGAACGGGATGTCGTCGTCGGTCGGGGATGCGGGGAAGTCGCCGGCGGGCGTCGCGGTCGCGTCGGCGGGGATGTAGCCGCCGCCGCCGCCGGAGCCCTCGCCCTCGCCGCGGCTGTCGAGGAACTGCACGGTCTGCGCGACGACGTCCACCTTCGAGCGCTTCGTGCCGTCCTGTGCCTCCCACGAGCGCCAGTCGAGTCGGCCGTCGATGCCGACGCGACGACCCTTCTGGAGGTACTGCGAGAGGAACTCCGCTTGGTTGCCGTAGACCTTCACGTCGAAGAAGTTCGGCTTGTCGACCCACTGGCCGCCGCTGTCTTGCTGGCGGCCGTTCACGGCGAGCCCGAACTCGAGGACGGGCGAGCCCGACGGCAGATGGCGCAGCTCGGGGTCGCGCGTGAGACGCCCGACCAGGGTAACGCGATTGATGTCGCCGGCCATTACTCCTCCTCCAGGGTGTCCGCGGGCCCGGTCTCGGCATCGTCGCCGATCGCCGCGCCGACCGCTATTGGCTCGGACGGACCCCCCTCGGGGCGACGTGTCGCCATGTGACGCATCACGTCGTCGTCGATCTTGAGCACGCGGGAGAGCTCGTCGAGCGTTTCCGGGCTCGAGGTGAAGCTCAGGAGGTGGTAGACGCCCTCCTCCTTCTTGTCGATCGGATAGGCGAGCTTGCGCCGGCCCCACACGTCGTGGCGCTCGAACGTCCCGCCGCCCTTCTCGATCATGTCCCGCAGCCGGGCCACGACGTCGGCCTGCTTCTCCTCGGCCAGCTCGGGGTCCAGCAACAGCAGAATCTCGTACTCGGTCACGCGTTCCCTTCTCCTTCCCTCGGTCTGAATCGGCCCCGCCGGGCTGTGTGCGGCGCCCGGGAGCGGCGTCGCGCGGCGTGGCAGGAAGCCGGCGAAGGGTAGCAACGACCGGCCCGCCCGGCCGTTCCGGCGCCAGGGCTACGATGCCCGGGTGCGGAGGCTCTTCGGCTGGACGGCAGGGCTCGTCGGCATCGCCGCGCTCGCTCGCATCCTCGCCCGGCGGCAGGCGCGCACCGCCACGGGGCCGGCTCCGGCGCTCGATCCCGCGGAGGAGCTGCGGCGCAAGCTCGACGAGTCGCGCGGGCAGGCAGCGTCCGGCGACGCCGGAGCCAAGACGGCGGGCCCGACCGCTACTCCGGATGCGCCCGCGGAGCCGACGGAGACACTCGATGAACGGCGCGCGCGCGTCCACGCGAAGGCCCAGGAGGCGCTCGAGGCGATGGAGGCGTTGCAGGAGCCCCCGACGTGAGCGAGCAGCCACCCGTCCCGGACGTGACGGAGACGCTCGCGCGTGTCGAGGAGCAGCTCGCGGCGCTCCGCGACGAGGTACACAAGCTCGGCCCCGGTACGACGCTCCCGCCGCCGGGCCCGGAGACGCCCTCGCCGGGCAGCTACGCGTGGGTCTCCGCGCTCGACAGCCCGGTCCGGCGCCGCCCTCAGGTCCCCCGTCTGCTGCTCGAGGCGCTGTTCCTCGCGGCCGCGGCCGCCGCAGCGGCGATCGCCGACCTCGATCCGATCGCGATCGCCGGCGTGATGATCGGCGCCTGGGTGCTCGTGGCGCTCATCGAATGGGCCGCGTCCCGCGCCGACCAGCGGCAGGAACTGCCCGTCTACACGCCCATGCCGGCCGTGCCGCCCGGCGCCGATCCGGCCTGGTTCACACCGCCCGTCGAGCACACGCTGCTCGACAGCTCGGGCGGTGACGGCGTCACCGAGGTGACGCGGCTACCTCCCCGCCTGGACGACCCCGAGTCGACGATCGAACACCGACCGGCCGTCTGAGACGCTCCGGCGGCGCTCCGTGAATCGAGCCTAGGCTTCCGCGGCGCGTGCTCTTCCCCACCGCAACTTTCGCGATCTTCTTCCTGCTCGTCCTGCCGCTCTCGTGGCTGACGATGCCGTGGCCGCACCGCTGGCGCCCGTTCATCGTCCTCGCGAGCTACGTCTTCTACAGCTGGTGGGACTGGCGCTTCGTCTTCCTGCTCGCCGGGTGCACGCTCTGGAACCAGGTGCTCGCCGTCCGCATCTGGCGCTCCAAGGTGCAGTCGCAGCGGAAGGCGCTCCTCGTCCTCGCGCTCGCCGGGAACATCGGCCTGCTCGGCTACTTCAAGTACTACGACTTCTTCGTCTCCTCGAGCGACAACATGGCGGAGATCGTCGGCCTCGACCTGCCGCTCTCGCTCAAGTCGATCGTCCTTCCGGTCGGCGTCTCGTTCTTCACGTTCATGGCGATCAGCTACGTCGTCGACGCCTACCGCGGCGAGTTCGAGCCGACGACGCTCGAGAAGTTCGCCGTGTACCTCTCGTTCTTCCCGCACCTCGTCGCGGGCCCGATCGTACGGCCGTCGGAGCTGATCCCTCAGATCGAGACGCCGCGCGACCCGCGCCGGGTCGACACGAGCCGCGCCTTCTACCTGATCGCGACCGGTCTCTTCAAGAAGGTCGTGATCGCGAACTACCTCGCCTCGTCCATCGTCGACCAGGTGTTCGCCGCCCCGGGCCAGCACTCGTCGCTCGAGATCCTGATCGCGGTCTACGCGTACGCGGTCCAGATCTACGCCGACTTCTCCGGGTACACCGACATCGCGATCGGGATCGCGCTGCTGCTCGGGTTCCAGTTCCCGCAGAACTTCGACTCCCCGTACGCAGCCGTCTCGGTGCAGGACTTCTGGCGGCGCTGGCACATGACGCTGTCGCGGTGGCTGCGCGACTACGTCTACATCCCGCTCGGCGGCAACCGCGGCACCTCGCTGGCGACGTACCGGAACCTGATGCTGACGATGCTGATCGGCGGGCTCTGGCACGGCGCGGCGTGGACCTTCGTCGTCTGGGGCGGCCTCCACGGGGGCGCGCTCGCCTGGGAGCGGTGGCGCCGCGAGCGCCGCAGTCCTGCAGACGCCACCCGCCGAACGACGGGCCGTCACGTCTGGGCGGCCCGGATCGTCACGTTCCACTTCGTGTGCTTCGCCTGGATCTTCTTCCGCTCCGACTCGTTCGGAGCGGCGTGGGACATGATCGAGAGCCTCTTCACGAACTGGGGCGCGCCCTCGCCGCTCGTGACGACCGGCGTGCTGCTCGCGATCGCCGTCGGGATCGGCTCGCAGTACCTGCCCGCACGGATCCCGCGGCTCCTGATGGCCCGCTTCTCGCGGCTGCCGGTGCTCGGCCAGGCGACCGTCCTCGCGCTGGCGCTGATGGTGACGAGCGTCCTCGGCCCGGAGGGCGTGGCACCCTTCATCTACTTCCAGTTCTGATGGCCGAACGCCCGCTGCCGCCACTCCCACCGCTCCCCGACGAGGAGACGCGCACCCTCGAACGGGCGGCGACGGGTCCGCCCGACCCGCCGCACGTGCCGCGCGAGCGGCCGCGCGCACCGCGGGCCGAAGGGCCGCAGCGGCGACAGTGGAGCGCCGGGCACGCGCTCGTCGTGTCCGTCCTCGCGCTCGCGATCGGGCTCCTCCTGAATGCGCCCGGGATCCACAAGTCGGCCTACAACAAGCCCGACGGCTGGCAGCGCGACGTCGCCCTGGCCCTCACCGGGCCGCTCGCCGGCGTGAGTCACGCGCTGCTGCTCGACCGGCCGCGCAAAGCCGTGCAGGCGCTCGTCGGCCGTTCGGGCGCGGACGAGATCCACACGGATCTCGGGCTCCCGGCGCCGGCGCCGGCCGGGAAGCCGAACCGCCCGGCGACGCAGGCGCCGCCGCCCGTGTCGACGCGCTCGAAGCCGAAGAAGCTCGCCTTCTCGCCGAAACGGAAGCTCAAGATCTGGGTCGCCGGCGACTCCCTCGTCATCACGCCCGGCTACGCGATCGTGCGCGCCGCGGGCGCGAGCCCGGCGATGGAGCCCGTCGGCACCGTCGACGGGCGCGTGGCCACGGGCCTGACGCGCCCGGATGTCTTCAACTGGTTCGACGAGATCAGGTCGAGCGTGAAGGAACTGCGCCCGCGCGCGGTCGTGCTCGGGTTCGGCGGGAACGACGACAAGGCCTATATGACCGGGCTTCCGGAGGGCAGATCGATCGGCGACTTCGGCAGCTGGTCCTGGCGCAAGGAGTACGGCCGACGGGTCGGCGGCCTGATGGACGCGATCAACCGTGCGGGTGCGTTCGTCGTCTGGATCGGGTTGCCGCAGACGCGCTCGGCCGCGCAGACGCAGCGGTTCGACGTGGTCAACGCCGTCGTCGAGAAGGAGGCTCGCAAGCGCGACGGCCGGGCGACGTACGTCGACACGTACACGATGTTCGCGGGCGACGACGGCGGCTACACGCAGTACCTCGCGGACGGATCGGGTCAGCTTCGCAAGGTACGCGCCGACGACGGCGTGCACTTCGAGCGCGAGGGCGGCGACATGATCGCGCGCGTCGTGCTGAAGGCGCTCAACAAGGAGTTCGACCTCACGAGCTGGCGCAAGCAGCAGCCGTAGAGTCTGCCCGTGGACGTCTGCCTGATGGTCGAGGGCCAGGAGGGCGTGAGCTGGGAGCAGTGGCGCGCGCTGGCACGGGCGGCCGAGGACGCGGGCCTCGGAGCCCTGTTCCGGTCGGATCACTACCGCTCGATCGTCCGTGGCGAGCCCGCCGGCGCGCTGGACGCGTGGGCGACGCTCGCGGCGCTCGCCACGTGCACCGAGCGGATCCGGCTCGGGACGATGGTCTCTCCCGTGACATTCCGTCATCCTGCCGTGCTGGCGAAGAACGCCGTGACGGTCGACCACGTGTCGCACGGGCGCGTGGAGTTCGGGATCGGGGCGGGCTGGTACGAGGCGGAGCACGAGAGCTACGGCTTCTCGTTCTCGACCCCACGGACCCGGCTCGACGAGCTCGATCGCCAGCTCCAGGAGATCACGCGCCAGTGGACGGAGGCCGACGACATCCGGCCGCGCCCCGTGCAGCAGCCACGCCCGCCGATCATCGTCGGCGGAGCGGCGAGGCCGCGGACGGTCGCCGCCGCGATCCGTCACGCGGACGAGTACAACACGACGTTTCCCTCCGTCGACGAGGCGCGCGAGCGGGCCCGCGTCCTCGCCCAGGCCGCCCGAGCCGCCGGGAGGCCGCCGCTCCGGTTCTCGATGATGACCGGCTGCATCGTCGGCCGGGACGACGGCGAGGTCCGGGACCGGCTCGCAGCATGGCGCGAGATCACGCGAGGGACGAGCGAGCCGCCGATCTGCGGCACCGTCGATCAGGTGTCCGCGCGCCTGCGCGAGTACGAGGCGGCCGGCGTCGAGCGGGCGATGCTCCAGCACCTCGTCCACGAGGACGTCGAGATGGTCGCGCTCCTCGGCGAGGTCGCCGCGCAGGTCGCCGGCTAGCCACGGCGTGCTATCACGGAAAGACGGAACGGCTTCGAATGAGGGCTCCGATCGGTCTCGTCGTGACGGCGGCGCTCGTGCTGCTCCCCGCAGCGGGTGCCGGTGCGACGGCACGCGAACGCGGCGCGCCCGATCCGAGTCGCTTCGTCCGGACGGTCGACAACCCCTGGTTCCCGCTCCGGCCCGGGTCGACGTTCGTGTACCGAGGCGTCAAGGACGGCGAGCCGAGCCGTGACGTCGTCCGCGTCACCAGCGGGACACGGGTCATCGAGGGTGTCCGCTGCACCGGGGTCAGCGACCGCCTGTACACGTCGGGCCGGCTCTCCGAGCGGACGACCGACTGGTACGCCCAGGACTCGGGCGGCACCGTCTGGTACTTCGGCGAGGACACGGCCGAGCTCGACCGCGCCGGGAAGGTGACGAGCCGCGAGGGGTCCTGGCTGGCCGGCGTCGCGGGCGCACGCGCGGGTGTCTTCATGCCCGCGCGGCCGCGCGTCGGGCAGACCTTCCGGCAGGAGTACCTGAAGGGACATGCCGAGGACCACTTCCGGGTCCTGAGCCTTCGGGCGCACGCGCGAGTGCCGGCCGTGTCCTCGCACCGTGCGCTCCTGACGAAGGAGTGGACGCCCCTCGAGCCCGACGTCGTCGACCACAAGCTCTACGTCCGCGGCATCGGCCTCGTCGACGAGCGCACGATCCGCGGCGGCGACGAGCGGAACGCGCTCGTCCGTTGGTCGCACTAGCGACCGGTGACGGCAGTGGATGTCGTCAGCGCGCCGCGAGATGCTCGCGCAGCGAGGGAGTGGATAGCCGGCGGTTCGTGCCCTCCGGTCGGCGGGTACGGTGGGCCGGTGGCCGAGAAGCACGTGCTCGACGTCGCGGGGCGACACATCACGGTGACGAGCCCGGACAAGGTGTTCTTCTCCGAGCGGGAGGAGACGAAGCTCGATCTCGTGCACTACTACCTCGCCGTCGCGGAGCCGCTCATGCGCGTCGTCGGCGGGCGGCCGACACTCATGCAGCGCTTTCCGCACGGGGCCGAGGGAAGCTCGTTCTTCCAGAAGCGCGTCCCCGAGTCGGCGCCGGACTGGCTCGAGACGACGATCGTCTCGACGCCGAACGGGACGACCTCGCGGGCGCTCGTCCTCGCCGACATTGCGCACGTCGTGTGGGCCGTCAACCTCGCGTGCCTCGGCTTCCATGTCTGGCCCTGTCTCCACGACCGTCCCGAGGTCGTGGACGAGCTCCGGCTCGACCTCGACCCGCAGCCGGGCGTCGAATTCGGCGACGTGCGCGTGGCCGCGGCGGAGCTGCATCGGCTGCTGGACGAGCTCGGGATCGTCGGCTACCCGAAGACGACCGGCAACCGCGGCCTCCACGTCTACGTCCGCCTCGAGCCGCGCTGGGACGCCTACCAGGTGCGGTCGGCGGCGGTCGCCGTCGCGCGAGAGCTCGAGCGGCGCCGGCCGGACGTGATCACCTCGGCGTGGTGGAAGGAGGAGCGCGGCCGCCGCGTCTTCGTCGATTTCAACCAGAACGCGCCGCACAAGACCGTCTTCGGCGCGTGGTCGGTGCGTGCCCGCCCGGGTGCGCAGGTGTCGACCCCGCTCCGCTGGGACGAGGTCGAGACGCTGCACCCGGACGAGCTGACGATCGCGAGCGTGCCCGACCGGCTCGCGGCGGAGGGCGACCCGTGGGAGCCGATGGCCGGGCACCCCCAGTCGCTCGAGCCGCTCCTCGAGCTCAACGAGCGCGATCGCGCGGCCGGGCTCATGGACGCTCCGTGGCCGCCCGTCTATCCGAAGCAGCCCGACGAGCCCCCGCGCGTCGCGCCCAGCCGGGCGCGCAAGAGCGCGTCCTGAGCCGTCTCCGACCGGCACCACCGGTCCGCGAGCTTCACTCGTCCGAGTGAGTCGAACGGCGCCCGTCACCCGATACAGGGAGAGCGTCTCTCCGTGTGTTTCGCCTCGACTCGACGGCAGGAGTGCCGATGGAACTCGAACTGGACGGCTGGAAGGTGAAGGCGGCCCTCGTCGCGGTCGCGGTCGTCGTCATCGCGGCCCCGTTCGTGCGGGCCACGCTGTCGAACAAGGGTCGCGCCGAGGACTGGCACCGCCGGGCCGTCGTCGCGGAGGAGTCCGTCACCGGCCTCCGTGTGGTGATCGCGGAGCGGAGCCGTGCGCTCAACCAGCGCACGGTGCAGGCGAACCGTCTCGTGAGCGACCTGCAGTCGAACGGAACGGCGCTGCGGCGCTCGAAGGTCAGCGTCGGCACGCTGACGCGGCGGCAGCGTGAGCTCGCCGCCGAGAACGCCAGGATCGAGAGCGACCGCCGCAAGCTGCGTTCGCGGCTCGCGACGCTCGAGAGCATCGGCTCGAAGCTCAGCGCGTGTGTCAAGAGCCGTGCCCCGGCCAAGGGCAAGCGGATCGTCGCCGCTCGCCAGGCGACCTGCAATGGCGTCAGCGCGAGCTTCGACGCGTACCTGGAGCAGGCCCGTTGATCGTCGGCCCCGGCTGGGCCTTTCTGGGCCTCGCCGCGATCGGGCTCGCCGCGCTCGTCCTCCTTTCCGGCTGCGGGCTGATCGTGGTGGACGACCCGTCGAGCGGCAGGACGCGCCTGGCCGCCCCGGCACTGGTCGACGCCGATCCCGCCGTCGAGGCACGCGCCGCGGGTGTCTGGACGGTGTCGCTCGGCCGGGCGCGGAAGCAGGTGCGCCGCGGCGTGCTGCGGGTCAAGGCCCCTCTCTGCGACGGCACGCCCAACGGATCGGGCTTCGCCCTCGACTCCGGGATCGTGCTCGCGCAGGCCGACGTCCTCCCCGGTGCCGGAACGCTCAAGGTCGCTCCGAGGAAGCGTCCCGCGAAACCGTACGGCGCTACGCACGTCTACCGCCTCGGGGAGCTGGGCATCGCCCGGGTCGACGGCCGCCTGCCGCGACGGATCTCGACCGCGCCGGGCGCGGCTCTCGGGGCGTCGGTCGCGGTGGTCGGCTATCCGCTGTCGGCGAGCCCACGGCTCCTGCGAGGCGTCGTCGTCGACCGCGTCGCAGGGGCGCCGTTCGGCGTCCGCGGGCGCGTGCTGCGCCTGACCGCGCCTCTTCGGCGGGACGAGCCCGGCGGCCCGGTGATCGACGCCAAGGGCCGGCTCGTCGCCGTCGCGTTCACGACGGACCCGACGACGGGCCTCGCGGTCGCAGTGCCGCTCGACACGCTGCGGTCGCTCGTCGCAGCGCGGGCGCTCGAAGTGCGTCCGCCGTGCGACGGGACGTGATCGACGCGTAACCGGGCCCGCGGCGTCGAGAATGACAGCCGTGACCGACGACCGGAACGTGGAGCTCGGCTCGGGGAGGACGATGCCTCTGCTCGGGCTCGGCACGTGGCAGGCGCGCGGCCGCGACGCCCGGGACGCCGTTCGCACCGCGCTCGAGGTCGGCTACCGGCTCGTCGACACGGCGACGATCTACGGCAACGAGCGACAGGTGGGCGCGGCGCTGGCGGAGAGCGCCGTGCCGCGCGAGGACGTCTTCGTGACGACGAAGCTGCCGCAGGGCAACGCGGGCCGCGAGCGGGCCACGCTCGAGGAGAGCCTCGAGGCGCTGGGCCTCGACTACGTCGACCTGTGGCTGATCCACTGGCCGCCCGGCGGCCGCGCACGACCTGATGTGTGGGAACGGCTGCTCGAGCTCCAGGCGGACGGGCTCGCCCGCGAGGTCGGTGTGAGCAACTACAGCCTCGGCCAGATCGACGAGCTCGAGCAGGCGACCAGGCGCCTGCCGGCGGTCAATCAGGTCGAGTGGAGCCCGGCGCTCTTCGACCGCGAGGTGCTCGACGGGCATCGTCGCCGCGGCGTGCAGCTCGAGGGCTACAGCCCGCTCAGGCAGACGAACCTCCGCGACCCACGGCTCGTGCGCGTCGCCGAGGCGCACGGCGTGACGCCCGCACAGGCGGTCCTCCGCTGGCACGTCGAGCACCGGATCGTCGCGATCCCGAAGTCGACGAACGCGGAGCGCATCGCCGAAAACGCCGCGATCTTCGACCTCCGGCTGACCGCCTCGGAGGTCGAGGAGCTCGACGCGCTCGCCGAGCGGCACTGACGTCGGCGCGGTGCGGTGCGCCCGGACGTAGGCTGAGAACGCGACGACCCTCGTCGCGTCCCCGAAACGAAAGGAGCCGCCATGGCCGCAGACGGCAAGGTCGTCGTCAACCTCGCGACGGGGCTCGAGGACGCCGAGCGCGTCACCGTCGCGTTCCTCGTCGCCACCGCCGCGCTCGAGCAGGGAAAGCGGGTGACGATGTTCCTCACGAAGGAGGCCGTCCGACTCGGGCTGCCCGGATACGCCGACGCGGTCGCCTGCGACGGCTGCCCGCCGCTTGCGCGGCTCTACGCGCAGTACGCCGAGGGCGGTGGAGAGCTCCTCGTGTGCCCGATCTGCTTCAACTCGCGCAAGCTGGACGAGGCGAGACTCGTCGCGAACGCCCGCCTCGGCGGCGCGACGCCGCTCTGGGAGTGGATCGGCGACGACGCGACCGTCTTCAGCTACTGAGGGGCTGTCACCCAGGCTACGGCGATCTCCCTGTCGACCGGAAGCGGCAGCGAAGCGGCCTCGGCCTCGACGGCAGCCCGAGCCGTGCGCGAGAGACGCCCCCACACATCGATCCGGACCGTGTGCTGGGAGCGTCTCCACGTGCCGCGGGCCTCGCCGTCGACGAGGAGCGCGCCCGGCCAGACGCGCGACGTCCAGAGCTGCTGCCGCCGGTCGGCCTGCGGCACGAGGAGGCTGCGCTCGGCCCCGTCGAGCAGGAAATAGGCATCGCCGCTCGGCAGCAGGCGCGCGGGCGCGGGGGCGGTCTCGGCGGCGAGCACGACCGGCTCGTCGTCGGCGAGCAGCCACTCGTCGCCGAGCGGCGTCCGGACCGGCAGGAGCGATCCCTCGAGCGAGGCGTAGGCGGCGGCCGCCGCGCGCCGCGAGATGCCCGCCCAGCGGGCGAAGCTCTCGGCCGTCGTCGGCCCGAAGATGTGGAGATGGCGGCGCGCGAGCTCGCGACGGGCGTCGGCGGGATCGATCTCGGGCGCCGGGACGGCCCAGATGGTCGGTGCCCGCGCGCCTTCCCAGCGGATCGCGACGGTGCCCGTGGGCGCCGCGTACCGGATCGAGTTGCCGAGGCCGAGCGCGCGTCCCGCCTCCCGGTCGGTCATGCGTGCCTCGCCGAGATGGCAGCGGAGTCGCTCCGCCGTCTGCTCAGCCCTCAGGCGTCCCTTCGCGTCGTCCGGCAGCCGCCCCACCGAGAAGAGCCCGAAGTCGCGCTTCGCGACCACGTACGTGCTGTACCTGGGCCCCCAGAGCTGCGCGAGCGAGGGATGCGCCCACGTCGACGGCTCGACGTCCTCGACGCGCGCGTGCAGCGAGAGAAGCGCGGCCCGCGGCATGCTGTCCTGGAGCCCGGCCCAGGCTGCGCGCTCCAGCGACTCGGAGCCCATCGGCGTCCGTGCGTCGAGCCCGCCGACCCGCCGTCGAAAGGCGAGAATCTGCCGTCGCGTGAGCTGGAGCCTCGATCGCATCGAGCTCCAGAGCCTAGTGGCGGAGCCGATCGAGGACGGGCACGTCGACTACGGCTCGGCTTCGGCTTGCCCGCTCGACCACGGTGCTGCGACGTCCACGGCGCTGCTTCTCTCGACAACGATGTCGTCTGTGCCGCCGGTCGTGAAGACCTGGATCATGTCGGCGCTGCCGAGAAATGCCGCCGCGGGGCCCGCCGCCGACCATAGTCCCCCCACGGTGCTGGCGGCGGGCCCCGCGGCCCGTGGAGCGCGTCGCATACGCCCCGGAGCGAGATTCGCACCGAGTGCCGCTGTCATCCTCGCCCCTTGGTCTAGGTCGTGACTCGACCTACGCCGGGTTTGGAATTCGGCGGGACGACCTCGGCAGACGATCGGGCGACAGGAGTCAGTCGCCGGGTCGCTCGCCTCCGGCCTCACGCCCCCCGAACGACTCCGCTATCGGTGGTGTCGCTCCGGCTAGTGGACGGATTCCGGTCCCGCGGTCAGGAACGATCGCCCGAACGCGACCGCGAAGGCGGCCCCGCCTCGGCCACATACGGAAGCAACGCCATCTCCCGCGCACGCTTGATGGCGACTGCGACTTGCCGCTGATGCCTTCGACACGCTCCGGTCATCCGGGGCGCACGGATCTTGCCCCGCTCGGAGATGTAGCGCCGCAGCTGGTTGACGTCCTTGTAGTCGACCTCGCGCACCTTGTCCTTGCAGAAGAAGCACGACTTCCGCCTCATCGGCTTCCCGGGGCCACCGGGACGACCGGCGCGCGGTCCGGTCTCGTCTTTCCTCGGTCTCGAGCTGCGTGCCATCAGTCCACCCTACCGTGCGTCACCGCAGCCGGTAGACGATGCGGCCGCGATCCAGGTCGTAGGCGGACACCTCGACCTTGACGCGGTCGCCGGGCCCCATGCGGATCCGGTAGCGCTTCATCTTCCCGGCCGTGTACCCGATCATCTCGTGCCCGTTGTCGAGCGTGATTCGGAACATCCCGCTGCGAAGCGATTCCGTGATCTCGCCCTCCATCTCCAGCTTCTCTTCCTTGACGGCGATGGGCCGCCTCCTTTCGTCGCCAACGGCGGGGACCTGTTCGCAGCCCGCGGCCGCCTGGCGACCACGGGCTGCCGATGTTTCGACTACGAGACGAGGGAGACGTTGGTCGCCTCCGGTCCCTTCTGACCCTCGCGGGGCTCGTACGAGACCTTCGCCCCCTCGGGGAGCGACTTGAACCCGTCACCGGCGATGCCGCTGTGATGCACGAAGAGGTCCTTCGACCCCTCGGCAGGGGTGATGAACCCGTAGCCCTTCGCATCGTCGAACCACTTCACGGTTCCTTCTGCCATGGAAATACACCTCCCTTACTGCTTTCACGAACGCGTAAGGAAGGCGCACGACGCGCAGACCGGACCCGCTCTAGCTGGCACAACGGTAGCAGCCGGCCGGCCGGGAATCGGCCGATCCGGGGAGGCGGGCCGAGGCTACGCCCAGGGCAGACGGGGCCAGGTCGGCGGGCGCTCTCGCCGGAACCACTCGACCGTCGCGTACGCCTGCCTCCAGTCGGAGGTCTCCTCCGCGACGCTCGCGCCGTAGCGCGCCGCGAGCTCCGACACGGGGTAGCGCACTCCGGCGCCCGAGCGCGCACCAACCATGACGATCACACACGGACCGTCGCCGGCGCCCACGAAGGCGTGCTCGGTCCACGGAGGACAGTGGAAGAAGTCCCAGGGCCGCAGCCGTCGCTCTTCCTCCTCGACGAGCAGCGTGCACTCCCCTGAAAGGACGAGGAACGCCTCCTGGTTCACCTCGGCGTGGTAGAGGCCGGTCTGCCCGGGCTCCAGGACGGTGACGTTGATCCCGAGCTGGGGGAACTCGACCGGCGGATCGCCGTACTCGTTCTCGAAGGCGCACCTCGCGCCCCTACTCTCCTCGAACCACCATTCGGCGTCGCGCACGTTGACGACGAACCAGCCGTGGTCGACGGGCGTGAGCCCCGATCCGGAGTCCTCGAGCTGCGCCTCGGGCACGGACGGGATTCTCGCACCCGACGGCTGCGGCGAAGGTGATTCGTGCGCCTCCGCCGAGTCAACGTCGGTCCAGGAGAGGTGCCGTGGCGTGTCATGTGGACGATCCGACGCCGTAAGCACCGCGGATCCGGACAGAACGCTCCGGCTGACGTGTCCGAGCCGCGATAGCGTGATGTGATGGAGCCCGGCGTCGAGACCGGCCTCGACGGGGCGGTCGAGGCCTTGGAGGCAGATGACCGGGCGGTGCAGCTCGCGCAGGAGCAGGCCGCGCTTCGTCGTGTCGCGACGCTCGTCGCCTCTTCGGCGGAACCGGAGCAGGTGTTCCAGACGGTCGCCGAAGAGGCGGGCCGGCTTCTCGCGGCACGAACGGCCGCGACGGTGCGTTTCGACCAGCCCGACGCGGTGGTCGTGGGCAGCTGGAACGATGGTGAAGGCAGGGGGATCGAGATCGGAACCCTCGTCCCGTACAGCGACCCCGACAGCCCCGTCTACCGCGCTTCACACGAGGGAGGTCGCGTCGACGACTACGCCGATCTCGCCGGCGAGGCCGCACGGTTGACGCGCCTGGCGGGTTACCGCTCTTCCGTCGCCGCGCCGATCACCGCCGCCAGTCGACTTTGGGGCGCACTGTTCGTCTTCTCTGTGACCCCGCACCATTTCCGTCCGGATGCGCAGCAACGCCTCGCAGACTTCACGAACCTCGTCGCGCTCGCACTCGAGAGCGCAGAGGCGCACGATCAGCTGACGGCCTCGCGCGCGCGCATCGTCGAAGCCGGATTGGCCGAGCGGCGGCGGCTCGAGCGCAATCTCCACGACGGCGCCCAACAGCGCCTCGTCACCCTGGCCATGCAGCTGCGGATCGCCGAGGAACGCCTGGAGGACGATCCGGCGACCGCACGAGCGATGCTCGCGACGATCGGCGAGGAGCTGAAGCTCGCGCTCGAGGAGCTGCGCGAGCTCGCGCGCGGGCTTCATCCGGCCGTGCTCAGCGACCACGGGCTCGAGCCCGCCCTCAGGTCGCTCGCGAGCCGCGCGCCCTTCCCGGTCGAGGTCGTCGGAGCTCCGCCG